>JBBQIY010000309.1:0-1606 GCA_038325415.1 Kiritimatiellia bacterium | reverse complement strand
GGCTACGAATCCCTGCTTTCGGCATTTGCAAAGTCCGACGATATCTGCAAGGCGATCGAGTTCATTGGCGTTCCGCGCGGCGTCAGCGTCAACTATGCGACGGCAAGGTTCTGGCCAAAAGGCGAACGATTGAATGCCATGGTGTCAATTGAATCCGCGCCAGCCATTGCGTTGGATTCCTTCGTGACGTATACCGAGACCGGACTTCCGCTTTCGCCGGAGGGTTTTGTTTACGTGGGCGACCACCGGAACGCTGAAGGCGTGTTCATTGGCGATGCGTCGGGTCCAGGTTCTGTCATTGCTTCCTACAATGAGCCCCTCACCGTCTTGGATGTGCCGCGCATGGCCGTTCAGGCCGACGTGTACGAAAAGTATCGGGTCTCATCGAACGTCGTCGCCAAGGCCGATGTGTGGTCGCAGATTGTGCTGACACCGGAGCGGCGTCCTGCGGCGTCGCCGTTGCGGGTGCGCGATGTCTCTGTCGCTTTTTCGACAAACGGGGTCGCTCTGGATGGCATTGATTTGGTTCCGCTCAAGGAGGCGCTGGAGAGGCTTCAGGCTTATTCTGCTGCTGATCGGGACGTTTACGCAACGGTTCAATGGTCTGACGCGCTTAGCTTGTCTGCTATCCACGATTTCTGCCGCGTGTTAAAGCTCGTGGATGTTGATGGCGGCATCCGGGTTGAACCGCCGCATGATGGCGATCCGTATTACAAGGCGTTTTTACCGCAAGAAGAATGGCGTGATCGGGCAAACCGTTTCAGCCAGCCCTGCGAACTGCGCTTTGCCGCTGATGGCTCTGCTACCGTTGTTGCGATCAAGGAAAACTGGAAAGACGATGCGATCAAACCGGAGCTCAAGATCGAGGAAATCCTCGGGGTCACGGTGGAGACGCTGCCACAACTGCTCAAGGACAAAGGTCCCGAACTGCCTGTCCTCCTCGTCTTTGCACCCGGAACTCTGAAATACGAACAGATGCAGCCTTTTCTGAACGCAGTAAAAAAAACGCATCCCAGCGTCCATATCTTTGTGGATTAAGACAAACAAAAAGTACCAACATCATGAACTTGCATAGCGGACATATCACGAAATTTCCCTTCATGTTCCATGGCGGCGATTACAATCCCGACCAGTGGACGCATATTCCGGGAACGGTTGACGAGGATTTCAGGCTCTTCAAAATTGCGGGCATTAACACCTTGTCCGTTGGCATTTTCTCCTGGGCCAAGCTCGAGCCGGAAGAGGGGAAGTTCGACTTCAGCTTTCTCGATGACATCATGGATCGCGCCGCCCGTGATGGCATGGCGGTGATTCTTGCCACGCCTTCAGGTGCTAAGCCAAATTGGATGGCGCAGAAATACCCCGAGATCTGCCGAATGCATTCGCCTGGCCGAGGTGTTGAGCCTCAGCGTGAGGAACAGACAGGACGTCATAATCACTGCCCGACATCGCCCGTGTACCGGGAGAAGTGTCAGATCATGAACCGGAAGCTCGCCGAGCGTTATGGCAAGCACCCCTCCTTGGCGATGTGGCATGTCTCCAACGAATACAACTCCGACTGTGATTGTCCGCTTTGTCGTGAAGCGTTCCGGGATTGGCTTAAGAA
>JBBQIY010000308.1:0-1876 GCA_038325415.1 Kiritimatiellia bacterium | reverse complement strand
TCTGTCCTCTAAATTCGTCTCGAATCCAGTGCTGGAATCCATGCGGAAGCAAGGACCGCTCGATGGACGTGCCTACTCCTATCTCCAGTTGACGAAGCAGCTCATTCCTGGGAACGTCCCGTTCGTCGAAACACTCTCTATTGCTGGCGTGCTGAATATGGATCCCTTTGCAATCGAGGGTCCGGATTCTGTCCAAGTCAAGACCTACCTAGCGTTTAAGGACAACGTGGTCAAGCGTTGGAAGTTCTGGGGTGCCGATGCCGTTTTCGCCCAGCCCAAAGTCGCAGCCGAGATGACGCGCGCTGGCATGGTCAAAGTCACAGGACTCTACGATGTCGACCCTCAGATGCGCCTGGTCACACCCGCCGTACTCAAGAACGCACAAGTCGCCGTTGTTGAGCCCGTCGGCATGATCCCCGCCGTCGCCTTATTCCATGGATGGCGCGTGGCGGAGGCAGACGATGCGCTATCACAAATCGCCTCAAACGACTTTGTCATGGACAAGCAAATCGTCGTCTCGGGCGCTGGCGTTGAAGCCCGCGATTCCGCAGAAAAATACACCCCTGCCACTTGGGTTCAGACGCCTCTTGAAACGCTCGGCGACAAGGCGATAATCAAAGTCACCGCAGACAAACCGGGAATGCTCTTCATCCGTGAGAACTTGATGCGGTATGTCAAGCTGACCGCAACGGTGAATAACAAGAAGGCACCCGTCTACATCGCCAACGACATTTTTCTCTGCGTGCCAGTCGAGGCAGGAGAATCGACGGTCGTGGTTCGTCCGTACCTTTCTGCAACTGCGATTGTCGGCACAGTAGCCGCTCTTGCCTTCGCGATTTTTGCCCTCGTTTCTTTCACGAAATTTGAACGAAAACTGGCAAAGGGCTAAACTCTCTATTTGGATTCGCTCCCGCGATAACCGACGGTTTGCGTGAAGATGATTCTTTGATGACTCGGAAGATGGAGCGCTTTGGCTAAGGCAACACGGTCTACTGACCCTCTTACCACGGTTGCTAAACCTTCCGATGCGCAGAACAGATAAACGTTCTGACTGATAAAGCCAGCGTCCGCGCTTGCATACAGCGTTTGATCCTCCGGCGCGGCTCCTTCCATTTTCGAAAGATCCGCCACGTACACCAAGTTAAGCGGAGCCGTGGCCACAAACTCCTGCATCCCAGTGAATTTTCGCAAATCCCCTTTTACAACTGCTCGCAGGCTGTTAGCCTTTGCATCATAGCGGTACGCGCCGTCTTCGGTAATCGCGTAAACGTCAATTTCCTGCCAATTACGAGCCGAAGGCGCCGTGCGTTTTCCCGTGTCCTCTCGGTTGACCCCGCATCCTGCCCACAGAAGATCGGATATGAGTTGGATCGGCAGCGCATTCGTGCTGAAAACACGATCTGACTGTCGCTCCTTCAAAACCTGCATGAGGGGCTTTCCACCCTCCATACGGGGTTTGGGTAAGGCGATGTCGGTTAGACCCGCTGCTGGTGACCCTGTCGCAAGAGCGGCCATGGTCATACCGACAGCACCCATCATCATCTTATTAGCTTTTTTCATTTAACTTCCTCTCTCGTAGGCAAACAGTGTAATCAACAAACTTCAAATCCCAGTCATCAGTGTACTCGTTATGGGAATTACAATACCACTTTCTGCAAGAGCCGGTCAAGAGGTCGTGAATTCGCTCCGTGAACTTCGCTGCAAAGCAATCTGAAACGTCCGACTTGTCGGACCTATCGGACTCGCCTGAAAAAACACTCTTTTTACAGTCCAAGCCAAAGCAAACCTAAATCCAATAGATGTTGAGTGGTACTCGGGCGGCTAAATGGAGGTATAAATGGAGGGGATTAAGGAAATTCCACCTTAACCAGTTCAC
>JBBQIY010000307.1:0-2101 GCA_038325415.1 Kiritimatiellia bacterium | reverse complement strand
CGGATCGGGGTCGGAGCCATCGACAAGTCCATCGCCATCGGTATCGCGGAGCAGCGGATTGAAGCCGCTCGTGACTTCATTGCCATCGGAAATACCATCAAGATCGGAGTCCGGCATGCTCGGGTTCGTGTGATGCAGAAGGATTTCGTCCACGGTGGAAATGCCGTCACCATCGGGATCGGGGTCGGATGGATCAAGCTCGCCAAAGGCAGTCCAATGGAGAGAAAACTTGGGTGAATTTGTAATGACCGTGCAGAGCGGCGTTGTGACGATGTTCGTTCCGTCGAGGCTATAAAGTGAGGCGCAAAGGTGGTTCGTCCCGGTGCAATGGTAATCCCCCGTCGTAATCAGCGCGGTCTCACCGCCGCCGTTGTTTTGCGCTCCCATGACAAAGTCAGGGGCTAGGGGCCAGGGGTTAGGGATCAGGGAGCTGAAGTCATAACGGTAGATGAAATCGCCTGAGGGGAAGAGTTCCGCTTGGAAGGAAAGCGGTGCGTTCGTTGCACGTCCCAGAAGCGCATTCTGCCAAGTAAACCTAGTTGATCCTGAATCGGTCACGTCATACCAGAAAAGAGAATTCGTAATTCCTAATTCGTAATTCGTAATTGAATCCCACCGCGATTCCGGAGGAATGCCAAGCACGGTTTGGAGGGGTGCAAGAAAGGGGATGGATGAGCCATCGGGCATCAAGCGTGCGAGCGGTGACGATTTCGGACGATTGAACGACAGTGTGCCGGAGGAGGATACATAGACGGCATCGTAGTGGTTCGTACCCAGACAGAAAGCGTTACTCGGCACCACCCAGAAGCCATCTTCGGCCGCACCGCGCTTGAGCCAATTGCTGTGAACGGTGGCGTTTGAGGGGGCTGTCAAGTCGAAGGTTTCGTTCGTAACCACGGCGGTTAATGCAAATCCAGCGAGTTGCTGGTTCTCAGTGAGTGAGACGGTTTCAGGAACAGACTCCCGTTGCTCGCCAGAATTTATGAGCACTGCCAGAGGCCGTATGATTTTTTCCAGAGTGTTCGTTCCCGGCTTTGACCCACCATAGGCGATGACTGCCACCATGATGGAGGCAAAAACGCCGCGGACTGCGATTGGAAGACGCTTAAAAGCAGCCCATTGTCTTGTGAAATCCTGAGTGCGAAGCGTTTTCCAGATGGCAAACGTGATCGCCAAAACAAAGCAAACCACAAAAATCACTGAGCCCACGTCCGCCATGTCGGCGGCGTTTGACTGCGGATGACGGTAATCTGAGACTCGCTGGATTGAGGTGAAGGAGCCGTAGTCGTTTCCAACAGAGAAAGCGTTGTTTTGCTCGTACATGAACTTACCTCAACAGTAGGATGACAGCATCGTTAGATAGCTTGACGGTGAGCTGCTCATTCTGAGCATCAACACCTCTCGCCGTGACTTTGAGGAGGTTCTAGTCCTTCGAATACAGCCATGCAGGCGGCACGGGCAGCAACATTAAATCGGAAAAGACTAGCGAGGTATTTCCGTCCGCAAGTTCCAATGTTAGAGGCAATCCGTCTCCATTCAGCGTCATCTGGAGAGAAAGCTCCTTACGGGTTCCAGGATCAACGGGTGTTGAGGTAAACCGGTTCGTGTGAGCACTGGAGGAAATGAACCACTCCCCGCAGTCCCATCCTAATGTTAGACCTGCTTCTTCAGCCGAGAGGTTGCCGTCAGCGGATTGATTTGTACCGAATGCCACCTGTACGTTATTGGACGGCGTGGCATCAAATTGGAGGGTCACATTGAAGTGGCGAGTATTCTCAGACCACGCCATCATGTTCACGTTCGTCGACACCTCCGTATCGGCGAACGTCGAAGTTGGAAGCTCTGGAACGGTCAGGGCATACGCATCTGCTAAGGCCACTGCGGATAACACGGCGGCAATGGCAAGCCGAGATTGTGAAAATATTCGTCTTCTGCGGATTATCGTCTTCATGGCATCTGTTCTCCGTAATAGCACTGCCACCGACCTCCCCACTCAAGAAGAGGGACGCATTTACTTACGTCCCACAACGGGCACCTCGGACGGCCCCACAAGAGAACGCTTTCAATGCGTCCCCAGTGGGACGCATCTCAGCGCTATCTC
>JBBQIY010000306.1:0-2268 GCA_038325415.1 Kiritimatiellia bacterium | reverse complement strand
GAAAACCTGACCCGTTGTGTAGGGGAAAGCACCACAGGCGAGGGCGGCGGCGGCCTTGCCGATGTCTTCGGGGAAGCCCCAGCGGTGAAGCGGAATGCCACCCTTTTCGATGATGGCATCGTATTTTCCCTTCACGCCTGCTGTCATGTCCGTTGCGATCACACCGGGCCGAATTTCGTAGACGTTGATGCCGTATTCCGCGAGCCGAGCGGCCCAGAGCTGGGTGGCCATCGAGACGCCAGCTTTGGAAAGACAGTATTCTCCGCGATTGACTGAGACAACGGTAGCCGAGATGGAGGAGACGTTGATGATGCAACCGGAGTACTGCGGATCGGCCTTTTTCTGCTCCACCATCCAGCGTGCGGCGGCCTGTGTCAGAAAGTAAGGCCCCTTGAGGTTCGTCTCCATCACTTCGTCGAAACTTGCTTCTGTGGCGTCGAGAATATCAGCGCGGTTTTTAGGTGCGATGCCCGCGTTGTTGACGAGAACATGCAGGGAGCCGAACTGAGCTTTGGCGAAGGCGATCAGCGCATCGCGATCATCGCGACTCGAGATGTTACAGACCGTGTAGGCCACTTCCACGCCGAGTGCGCGCAGGGCATTCAACGCCTCGGCGCAATCGGATTCAGGCCGACGACCGGCGATCACGAGGTTGAAACCTTCTTTCGCGAGCGAGGTGGAGCATCCGTAGCCAATGCCGCGGGCGCCACCGGTGATGAGGGCAGTCTTCTTCATGTTGATTAACCCAACTCCGGCAGTTCAAGCCACTTTTTCGCGTCGTTTGACTTCAAACCGTATTCGGCAAGTTGGACGCCCTTGGCACCTTCGAGCAGAGACCATCGGAACGGTTCGTCAAGAACGACATGGCGGAGGAAGAGTTCCCATTGCAACCGGAAAGCGTTGTCGTAGCCGCCGGATTGCTCAGGCATTTTTATCCAAGTATCATAAAAATTGATCGGCTGGGGAATATCGGGGTTCCACACGGCACGCGGGGTTGCACCGTAGGGCTGCATGAAAACATCGCGAAGCGTAGCGACGGCCGAGCCCTCTGTACCATCGACCTGCACGCAGAGCAGATCGTCGCGACGGACGCGGGTGCACCAGGATGAGTTGAAGTGGACGATGGTTCCATCTTCCAGTTTGAAGGTCGAGTAGGCGGCATCGTCAGCGGTGCAGTCGAACGATTTACCTTCTTCATCAACACGCTTGGCGATATGCGTGGCCGTCGTGCAAGAAACTTCTTTGACGGGGCCAAAAACGTTGTCGACGAGGTAGCGCCAATGGCAGAGCATATCGATGACCATGCCGCCACCATCCTCTTTTCGGTAGTTCCAGGAGGGACGCTGGGGGGAGACGGTGTCGCCCTCGAAGACCCAGTAGCCGACCTCGCCTTTGACGGAGAGAATTTTTCCGAAGAATCCGCGCGAGATCAGCGACTTGAGTTTGATGAATCCAGGTAGCCAGAGCTTATCTTGAACAACACCGTTTTTCACGCCCGCAGCTTTGGCCAGTGTGTAGAGTTCCAACGCGGCATCGGTCGTCACCGCTGTGGGTTTTTCACAATAGATGTGCTTGCCAGCTTGAATGGCTTTCTTCACGGCGTCGCAGCGAAACGTGGTGCCTTGGGCATCAAAGTAGATGCTGTATGCCTTGTCGGAGAGTACGGTGTCGAGATCGGTCGTCCATTTGTCGATGCCGGATTGTTTAGCCAGAGCTTCGAGCTTGACGGCGTTACGTCCAACCAGTACGGGAACGGGCATGATGGCATCGGTTGAAGAGATCTTGACGCCGCCTTGTTTCATGATGGGGACGATTGAGCGCATCAGGTGCTGGTTCGTGCCCATTCGGCCTGTGACGCCGTTCATAATAATGCCAACAGTTTTCATTGATTGTGTTCTCCTAGGGTTTATCTGTGCACTGCGGGCAAGCCCCATCGGGGAGGGGTGGAGCGTCAACGCCAGCTTTGGGCAACGTGCCATCGAGTTCCTGACGCCAATGCGCCACATCGCCGGCTGGGCCGTAAATGTACATGAACTTCGCGTAGGTCTTTCCAGTGTTCGTAATTTGGTGGAAGACGGTTGGAGGGATGTAGACCGCTTGACCCTGCGTGAGTGTGCGCCGCTCCTCGCCGAGGCAAACTTCGACTTCTCCTTCGACGACAAAGTAGACTTCTTCCTGCTGTTGGTTATGCCAAGGGGTTTGACCACCGTCTGGATCGAGGGTGATCATTCCGCAGGAGAAGTTCTTCGCCTGAATGGGCGAAGAACC
>JBBQIY010000305.1:0-2314 GCA_038325415.1 Kiritimatiellia bacterium | reverse complement strand
GACAAAATAATTCATGTCCCTGTTCTTGCTACACCATAGAAGAATGGCGAAACTGTGCGTAACATGTTGAGAATCAATGCTGTATTCTGACTCCTGACTTCTGGGTTCTGGGTGGGATTCAACTAAATTGAATCCCACCCGCGTGTACGGGGTGCGCGTCAACAGGCCTATCTGTAGCGGCTATGAGGATGGGAAGTTGGGGGCGTAAATGGCAATTGACTTGCAAGTGCAAGATTGCGGTGCAAGTGCAGTATTGACTTGCAACTGCAAATCGTGCATTCTATTGGCATGAACGCAACATCCATAGAACGAATCAGGTCGACGGTTAGAGCCGATTTCGAAACGAAAGCCTCCGTAGTCGAGGTCACGCGCTATCTGTCCGCAATCAGGGCTTTACGCGACGGGATGGTCCAACTTGCTACGATCTTAGCCGACGAACCGAATAAAAACGGGTATCTTGTTGCGGTCGACCCTCAGATCAGAGTCGAGGCGCTTACGCATGAAATGGATGCTTTCAAAACACTGATGCGTGACACGATTGCTAACCGACTCAAGCTAGTGGTCTTTCAACGTGGACGCCTCAGCGAGCCGTCAACCGACTTCGACCTCGAGAAACTTGGACCGGAACTGATCGACTGGATTAACGCAGAGATATCGGGAACGAAACACAAATTACCAAACGCGGACAAACGGGAGGAGGTTTTCTTAACCATTCTTCACCGATGGATCACCGGCCAAGGCCCCATGACAGTTCGCTCTCTTGAAGAAGCGGTTGGGTGTGCCTATCGGACGGTTGCGGCTACCGTCGAGCAACTTGGGACAGCCGTCGAACGATCTTCCGACCGGAGCATTTTTTTGAAGTTTTTCCCTGAACGCGAATGGAAGCGGTTCTTGGCTGGTGCGCAAAAAGTGAGAAGCACGCTTTATTACGCGGATGCCTCTGACCAGCCACGTTCGCCGGAATCGTTGATGCGGCGATTGGAGCCATTATGTCGGAAGGACATTGCGATCGGAGGCGTGCAGGGAGCGAAACACTATTTCAAGGATTTGGACATTATCGGTATGCCGCGGCTTGACCTGTGCATTCACGCGCCTGGTGGGACAGTGGATCTGGACTTTGTCTCACGCCTCGATCCTGCCCTAGAACAGACGCGCGATCCTGAGCGGCCAGTACGACTGGCGTTGCACTTCGTCCGACGCAAAGAGTCCCTGTTTGAGACTTCGTTCGGCGAGATGCCGTGGGCGGACCCAGTGGAATGTCTGTCGGAGTTGTATCTTGCCCATCTTGATCAGCAGGCGGTTGGTTTTCAGGAATATCTCATTCGTCGAGGGGAGGATTTAAATGGCAAATGGAAGTAACGACATGCAGACCATATCTCCAGCAAAGGTACTACGCGAAATCGAGCGCGCCGGATTTTGAGCAGGCCTTGCATACATGTGTGAACGGGTTACTGGCGTCCAATCCGCCGACGCTCACCATCATGCGGATTACCGGACAACGTCTGTCGACGGACATCATTGAACCGCTTGAAAAGGGAGCCGAATAAGAAGAAAAATAGGGGCATTCGGGTCAGACCTGAAAACAGAAAATAGCGTACACGATGAAACAGCCACGCCATAGCGTCAACTTCTTGCGGTGAGCATAGAGGTGAGCCTTGGGTCAGCCCTTGAGAATTGAGTATTGGCTTGCGCGGCGTGCTTTCTGCCCTATTGCGTCCTTCGTCATGGACAGGGAATTGCGAGTTCGATACGAGGGGACGATCTATCGTGTGACCGTTCG
Source organism: Kiritimatiellia bacterium (assembly GCA_038325415.1). Taxonomy (GTDB): domain Bacteria; phylum Verrucomicrobiota; class Kiritimatiellia; order RFP12; family UBA3636; genus JBBQIY01. Next base: position 534 of record JBBQIY010000305.1, on the reverse strand, counting down.
CGGGGTGGAGCGGCGGACGATCTTTGATGATGAAAAAAGATCGCGAGCGGTTCATCCTGCGGCTGAGTGAGACGGTCGAGGAGTACGAGACGCAAGATGTCGGCTTTTACATATTTTCAGAACAGATAGTAGGTGTTTCCGGTTCGCGATGTGCGTTGTATGCTCATTTATCCTTCTCAAAAGATTCCCGGGGTGGATTGCGAAAGGCGTGTTACGGATTGTAGACCGTGAAGGGTAGATGGTAGCGTATGGCCCGGCCAGTTCCGATGCGAATGAGTGCACCGACGCAGCGGCTTTCAGCTCCGAGATCAACGTGGCAATCACGCCCACGGAGATCAAAGAAATGGCACTGCGTTTCCAGAGGGGTCCTGCGAACTTAGGCGAACTGCGAGTGAGCGGACCGTTCAATTTACGCATGCTGGAAGGCCGCTTGAGCATTGTGCTCGCTGGCATTGACAAGCAGCTACTGAACCTGGCCGGGGCGAGCAGCGGGATGGACTTCGGCAGTACCACGATCAGTTCGACGAACGAAGT
>JBBQIY010000304.1:0-2329 GCA_038325415.1 Kiritimatiellia bacterium | reverse complement strand
CCTCAAATGTCTCGGAGGTCTGCTGGAGTCCGGCCACTGCCGAGCGAACCATGTAGGGGAGCCTGCGCACGGCGTAGGCAACGACGAGGAAGAGCGTGGGGTTGACCCGCACGTCGAAGAGGCTCGACCACAGCGTGCTGCTCCGCACCCAGCCGAGGTTGGCAAGCCAGGAGCTGATGGCGAGGTAGCCAAAGGCCATGACGAGACCGGGAACGGCGAGGGGAATCATGGCGATGGCATCGAGAATGCCGGCACCCCGGATTTTGGAGCGGACGACGGTGAAGGCGATGGCGAGGCCCATGATGAGGTTGAGGACGACGGCGATCGATGAGAACATCAGGCTGTTGCGAATCGAGAGGACCGTCATGTCGTGGCCGAGGGCTTCAACGTAATTGCCAGTTGTGAAAACGGTTGGCAGGACGGATTGATACCAAGAGCCGGGCTTCGAAAAGCTGGTGAGAACGACGCCAATGTGGGGGAGTAAGGCGATGAATGAGACGATAATGAAAGGAAGCAGCGGGAGAAACTTGGTTGGGCCGGTGAGCTTTTGGGGTGTAAAGCTGACGGCGGCCTTGCCCTGCATGGCGAATGAGCTGCGACCGAAGGCGAGTTTACCGATGGCGTAGAGCAGAACACTACAGGATAGCACGACGAAGACGAGGGCGTAGGGGAAGGGGTTGGAGCCGATTTCTTTGAGGGCATCGAAGACTTGCACGGAGGCGCAGTTCGTGTAATTGAGCATCAGCGGTGCACCTAGTTCGGTAAAGCTCCAGATAAACACGATCGTGCCGCCAGCGAAAAGTCCGGGCATGATCAGAGGGAGTGTAATTTTGAAGAAACGTTTGAACGCGGGGCACCCCAGATTCGCGGCAGCCTCGTCCATGGCGGGGTCGATGTTGGCGAGGGCGGCAGTGGTGTTCAGATAGACGATGGGATAGAGCGAAAGAGCCTGGATGGCGATGACGCCGAAGTAGCGCGCTTGGCCGATCCAGTCGATGCTCGTTCCGAGCATCGCGTTCAAGGCACCATAGCGGCCGAGAAGTTGCGTCATGCCGATGGCACCGACAAAGGGCGGGAGAATCATGGGGACGAGCACCAGCGCGGAGAAAAGTGTCTTTCCGGGGAACTCATATTTGTGCGAGAGCCAGGCCAGCGGCAACGAGATGAGCATGGCGAGCGTGGTCGTACCAACGGCGATAGTGAAACTGTTGGCTAGGCCTTCTGCATAGATCGGATTTTGAAAAACCCCGAGCAGGTAGCGGAAGGTAAATTCGCCATTCACCCAGAATCCGCCTCGGACCACGAGGAATATCGGGAGCAGGAAGAGAATACCGAGGGTTACAGACAAGGCGGCAAACAGCATATACCAACGTTTTTTCATGAGGGGATTTCCAATAACGATCAGTATGCCGAATTGCCAGCTTTTTTGTCACTCAGTGGCTTTATCATCTGTGCGTTTTGCAAAGGCTTTTTTCCACGGCTTCGATCTGGCGTAGGAAAGCAGACTGATGTTGATCGAACACGACTCCATCGGGTTTGACAGAAACACGCATCGAACCGCGGCATTGAACCGAACCCTTTGGGACAGGCAATCCAAGTCGAAAACTTCCATTGAAAAAGTGGTCGGTGCCTGTTATGTGGCGGCACTGTTCGGCAACCTCAGAGCAACAAACCGTAACGCCGGATTTTGCCGCGGCTTCGATGTATCCTGTCCGTGGATGCCTATAGATGTTTCCACGTCCCACCGAAACAAACAAGGTTTCCGGTGAGATATCCTTCAAACATTTTTTATAAAGGTGTTTGTCTTTCCCAATCGAATCTTGCGGTGCTCCGTGATGAGGGCCAACAAGAATGGTTGGCTTTGTTTGTGGGCAGTATTCGGAAACGGTTGACAGAAACGTATCGCCACCCCAGACGACCCTTACATTTTTCTCATTGATTTCAAGCGAGATTATTGCGATGACGCCGTTGTTAGTCTTTTTGCCAGATGTCTCCAACGCAGAAGGATAACGAACTGCAATCCTGTACAACGCATCCTTATAAATGCAATCGGTTTTGGTCAGAAATTCAGTCTTGGTCTGCTTTTGATTCTGCCGCATTTTAAGACAATCGACCATTCCCTTGAATCGGCCGTTTGCTTCCGCGTTAAATGTATTGTCGTTCACAAGCAAGACGGTTCCAATGGCTTGCGTCTTGTCCATCGCCAATGAAATTAATCCGCCGATGTGGTCAAGATCGTTGTGCGTTGCGATTATGAACTTGATTCGCTTTCCACGAATCCACTGAACAAGCGGATTTGCACCGATTGTCCCACTGATTGGGCCGATGT
>JBBQIY010000303.1:0-2370 GCA_038325415.1 Kiritimatiellia bacterium | reverse complement strand
GACGCCAAACGCGACTGGGGCTTTGCGGGAGATTATGTCGAAGCCATGTGGCTGATGCTCCAGCAAAACGAGCCGGATGATTTTGTCGTGGCGACGGGCCGGACGACCACCGTGCGCGACATGTGCCGCATTGCCTTTGAATACGTCGGCCTCAATTACGAAGAGCATATTTTCATCGACCCGAAGTTCTATCGCCCCGCCGAAGTCGAAGTGCTCCTCGGCAATCCGGCGAAGGCAAAAGCAAAGCTCGGATGGGAAGCGAAGACACCCCTCAACGAGCTGATGAAGATGATGATGGATGCGGATCTTGCCCGTGTAAAACGCGAAATCACCAACTAATCCCTGTTCCCATGGCGAACGAAAACATGAGACACTCACCCGCCGATAAGCCTCGTTTCAGCCGCGTGCTGATCACGGGCGCGGCTGGCTTCGTGGGGAGACATCTTGTCCGCGAGCTTCAAGCGCACGGCCATGATGTCGTGACTACCGACGTGCTCCCCTCGGCCGACCTTCCAGGGTATCGTCAAACCGAACTCCGAGATCGCAACGCGTTGAAGACGCTGGTAAGGGAAACAAAACCCGACGCCTGTGTACACCTCGGTGCGATCTCCTTCGTTCCTGATGGTGATACCAACCCGGAAATGCTGCTCACCGTGAACATCGCGGGGACGGTCAATGTGGCAGAGGCGATCCGCAGCGAGGTTCCAGAATGCCGACTGCTTTTCGTCTCCACCGCTCAGGTTTACGGTCCCGTAACCTCAATACGTGCGGCCAACGTCCCCATCCGAGAAAATGCTCCCCTACTCCCACTGTCCATGTACGCCATCTCGAAGGCGGCGGCGGAACAAGCCGTCCTTGCTTTCGGATCAGCCTACGGAATCGAAACGTTGATCGCACGACCTGCCAACCACACCGGTCCAGGACAGTCTACCAAGTTTGTCGCCGTCTCTTTTGCCCAACAGTTGGTTGATGCCAAACAGAATAACCGTAGCGACATACACGTTGGCAATCTCGATTCAATCCGCGATTTCACCGATGTCCGCGACGTCGTGAAGGCCTATCGTCTCATTGTTGAGCGAGGCCAGAGCGGCCTCGCCTACAACATCACCACGAACGCACGCGTCAGAATTGGTGAACTTCTCGACAGACTCCAAAAAATTATCGGCATCGAACCCAACATCCTCGTAGACCCTGCACTCTATCGTCCCGGTGACGCTTCACTCAAACTCGATGTTTCCCGTCTCCGCGACCATACAAGCTGGATCCCAGAATTTAATCTCGACCAAACGCTCTCCGACATCGTCACAAGCCTCAAATCCGTGAAGCATTGATGCGCTGGAGATTGCCTATTTCCATTATTTGTCCCTTCACACGCAAACAAAAAGAATTTACGAATCCATGTCCGACATGAAAGTCATTGACTCCATCGAACTTGATGTTCCGGGAGACGAGCGTCATCTGAAAGAGATGCGCTATGCGGCAAAGGTCTTGTGTAACGACGTTACCAGCATCAAAACCTACGTCGATCCAGAATCCCCCTACATCATCGTCGCCGAGTTCACCATGACCAAAAAGAATCAGAACGATGTCTCCGACAAGATTATGCATAAGTTTGCAGAGTCGATGCCCAACTACCAAGATCAATGGATCGTATTCCCAAGGTCAGAAGCAGAAGAACGCAAAGCACAGAAAGCTTCTGAACGAGCCAAGGCCAAACGGAAGCAAGCGCGCGAACAGGCGAAAAAGGCCTCCCACACAGTCGAAATCGTCTTCTCCGGAAGTAAGGGCAAACTAACGAATTCGCAGCGCGCCTTTCTTAAAGCAAAGAACGAGGTCGAGCGATACCAGCGCACCCTACGTGAGTGGACAGAAAACTACGAAACCACCCTCCTCTATTATTTGGAACTAGCAGATCCAACTCTACAGGCGATAGGCGAACTCCGTAAAGCGTTCATTGAACAGGCCGCAGGCGTTCTCTTCTGCAACCCAGAAAAACGCGAAAAAAAACTTCGCGAATGTCTCGCCAACTTCATCCTCAACCACTTCGGCGCACTCAGCGTGGCTGGATGCAACTTGGACGAGTCGATGCGCAGTATCCACGAAAAAACTATCGATCTCCTCCACTCTGAAATCTACGGCAAGAAGAAAAATCGCAACGACCCCAAATCCAAACTCGGGGATGACAATGTCGCCTTTGAAACTCTCAAAGAAACGTTGCAGGCTTATTTCTTCACAGAAACAGGAGAGACTATTGACTTGGATGGGCTAAACGCCGACATGAGCCAAGAGGAAATCATGGACTACATCCACACCACGATGGGCGGACATCCTGCGAATCCTGACAACCAAAGGAAATCTAAACAGCAGCAC
>JBBQIY010000302.1:0-2378 GCA_038325415.1 Kiritimatiellia bacterium | reverse complement strand
GCACCGCGCTCGGTCGGCGTCTTAAACGTCACGCAGACATGCTTGATGTCTGGCGGCGGCTGATTGTCCACCACATTGATCTCAATCGGATTCTCGAGGATGCGGTGTGCACACAGAGCCACGCGCTTTTCCATCGTTGCGGAGAACATCCACGTCGAAGCAGTCTTCGGCACCGCATCCATGATCTGCTCAAGGTCTTCTTGAAAGCCCATCTGTAGCATTTCGTCCGCCTCGTCAAGCACAACGCCGCGCACCGATGAAAGGTTCGCCGCACCGCGGTCCATGAGGTCAAGCAGACGTCCTGGGGTCGCCACAAGGATCGATACGCCGCGATAGAGCTCCATCATCTGAAATTTGATATTGGCACCGCCGTAGACAGAAAGAACGCGTATATCCTTCATGAACTTCGAGTAGTTACGAAGGTCGGACGAAATCTGCATGCAAAGCTCGCGCGTCGGGCTGAGAATCAGAAACTGTGGGTAGCGCCCTTTGGGTGTCACCATATTGAGCATGGGCAACCCGAAAGCGGCAGTCTTTCCAGATCCTGTACTAGCCAATGCTAGACAGTCGCGGTTCCCTTCAATAAGCTGGGGAATCATTTGGGATTGGATCGGCATGGGGGTTTCAAATCCCAGCGCCTCGATGGCGCGCAAAAGTTCGGGCTTGAGGCCCATTTTAGCAAAACTCATGATAACGTATTTCTCGTGGGGTGTTTTACACTCGTAACCGACCTTCGGTTAGAGGCAGCCCCGTCTGAATTTACGCATCTGGAGCCAAAGGGGGCGAAAGAATGACAGATCCACTCCAAAAAAGCAAGGGATTTTTTTAGCTGTTTTTTTCAGACCGAGTGCCACTATCTAGAATAATGGGATGGTGAGTACTGCGCGGTGGTTCTGAGTGATCTGACGGATACGACGGATCGGACAGATCATGCTGAGCGAATCGGCGATATCATGGGACAACGTTACGCAGGGGCTTTGGAGCATAACGTATGACTCCCCGCCTTGCAGGTGTGGGTTGTGCCATCGGGCAAAACAACATCAGCAATGCAACCTTCCGGGACCGTAACCTCCAGCGTGAACACGCCATTGTCGCGTTTCCAATGCGAAACGTAGCCGCGGTACTCGGATCGAACAAAGTCGAGTGCTTTCAGATTCTCGGGGCAGATCGAGAGGCGCTTCCACCCCGGATTTTCAGGCTGATGTTTAAACCCGGCCGCATAGCGGAAAAACCACGCACTGGGGTCGCCGAACATGATGTGGTTGCGCGATGCAGCCCCTTCCCAGGTCTCCCAAAGCGAGACCGCGCCGCGGCGAAGCCAATTCACCCAGCCGGGGCAGGTCTCTTGCGTGAAGAACTGCAACGCCAGATCCGCATATCCGTTGTCGGCTAGGACGCGCGGCACATATTTCGCACCGAGAATCCCGAACTGCGCGGTACAGCCGCATTGCTCGCAAGCCGATACCAGCGTCTGCAACACGGCCTTTTCCTCGCCATCGTGGCAGAGTCCGAAGTACAGCGGGGTTGCCTGCGCCGTCAAACCGCCATCGGCATAAACGCCATCGCCGTTGTAGAATTTGCGATTGAAATTATCCTTAATCCGCTGCGCCTGTGCCTGGTAGCGCTTGACGTCGTCCGCCTTGCCGAAATGCGTAGCAATCTTTGCAAACATCACCACGAGTCCGTAGTACATGGCTGTCGTCGAGAAGAACCCATCCACCATTTTCATGCCCATCGGCGGGCACCAGTCGCCGAGCCCGAACATCACGATGTCGTCCTCGCTGACGGATTCGCAGAAGTCGAGATAAAGCCGCATGGCCTCATAGTTCTTGCGCAGCAGCGAATCGTCACTGGTATAGAGGAACGTATGGTAAGGAACCACAAAGAGGGCTCCATCCCAATTCGGGCCGTTGCCCCAGTTGTAGCCCCAGCCGGCCGATGGCGCAATGCCCGGCAGCTCGCCCGAGGGACGCTGGCAGTCGCGCAGGGTGTCGACCCACTGACTGTAGCTCGTGGCAGGGTCGAAGTTGTACAGACCAGTTTCACTCGCAAGCTGCGCATCACCCGTCCAGCCATTCTTTTCGCGGTGGGGACAGTCTGTCGGAATTCCAACAAAGTTGGCAAGGAACGAAACGCGCGTGAGTTCCTGGAGTCGGTTGATGTCGGCCGACGAAGATTCGAACGAGCCCACGGAATCCAAATCCGTACGGATTTCCCGTACCTCGATCTTCTTCAAAGCCGCCTCGCCATTATGGATGCCGACCTTCACATACCGGAAGCCATGATAAGTGAAACGCGACTCCCATACTTCTTCGGAAGCATCGCCTTTGAGGCTATATTCTTCGTGTTGGAATTTTCCACTTTTTATAAAGGAATCC
>JBBQIY010000301.1:0-2380 GCA_038325415.1 Kiritimatiellia bacterium | reverse complement strand
TTAGGCTCCCGTCATGTGTCTGCGCACTACTGACCGTCTGGATGGTTTTTTCCACGGTTAAAAAATCTGCGAACCGGAAGAGCGCCTGGGCTGCGGCACTGCTCTGTTTTTTGAGTCCTCTGTTCTATGTTTTTTCTGGGTTGTGTCTAACGGATATGATGCTGACAACTTGTATCGTGGGCGGAATTTTGTCCTACACGAATTTCTCCGATGTCCGATGCCGTGCAAATGTCAAGCGACACAGTGTAATGTTCTTCGTCTTTCTGGCGCTGGGCATGATCGTTAAAGGACCCATTGCGATTGTCAGCATTGGCCTTCCGGTTTTTATTTTCGTAGCGCTTGGTCGGCGCTGGGGCGAACTTCGCAATCACGCTTGGGTTCTTGGGCCTGCACTATTTGTGCTCATCGCATTTCCATGGTTTGTGATCATGGCGCACCGAAACCCGGGATTTTTGAAATACTTCTTTTATAACGAAAACTTCGGACGCTTTTTCCTGAAGGATTATGGGGACAAGTTTGGTAGCGGTCATGATTCATTTCGCGGCGTGGCCCTGCTGCTGTCGTTAGCGGTGAATATCCCCGCGCTGTTGCCGCTGGGGAGGTTGGCGGTTGTGGGAAGGTTGCGTTTGTCGGGATTTTTTAAAAACCCACTCGAGAGCATGGCAATCATCGCCGCTGTTGTTTTGACGGCATTTTGGTGTCCGACGAATCGGGTTCCCATTTCGTATCTATTACCAACCATTCCATTTTTCGCTATCTTTTCGGTATTGAAAACCTCGGAGGCGGAATACGTGGATGATTCCCGAGAGGTGCGTTTTCTGAGGCGGCAAGGCATTGTCTGGGGCGGGATTACGGCCTGTGTGCTTCTGGTTGCAACCGTATTTGCCTCAGATATTACGGACAAAATGCCGTCTGCATTTTACCGCGTGGTGCGAAGCAAGATGGATACGGGGGGTGAATACGCGAACACCAAACTTCACTTCTTAGGCCGAACGCCTTATTCCGCCGAGTTCTATCTAGGAGACCGCGTTCACAATCATCCCGACGAGAAATGGAATCTTTCAATAACCAATAGTGTTCCGCATTGGATGGCGGTTACCGATAAGAAGCTGAGGCAAAATGACTATAAACCCAATCGGGAACTTATCTTGAAGTACGGTGGATGGAACTTATTTGCCCCAGTTGGGAAGGAGTTGCATTGAGAAAGTCAGGACTCATCCTCGTGATTCCATGCTATAACGAGGCGAAACGCATTCCACTGCTTGTTTTTGCGGATTTTCTCGCTCGACACGAAGAGATTTCCGTTTGCTTTGTTGACGACGGAAGCAAGGACTCCACTAACGAGATGCTCCAGGAATTCGTTGCACAAAACCCAGACGCGTCATGCCTGATAACGCTCCCGAAGAACAAGGGGAAGGCGGAGGCTGTCCGGCAAGGCATTCTCGATATGCTGGCGATTGAGGGTTCGTGCGAGTCGAGTGGTTTATGGGATGCAGACCGTGCGACGCCGATCAGTCAGAGTCTCGAGTTTATGGCAAAGCTCACAGGTGATCCCATGATCTTTGCCGTTGTCGGGTCTCGGTGGCCACACTTAGGAGCGAACATCGAGCGCGGCAGTATGCGTAGTTTCATCGGCGAGATCATGGCGTCGGTTATTACACGGTACCTCAAGCTCAACATCTATGATTCGCAGTGCGGAGCGAAAATCTTCCGGGCCGATATTGCTCGCGAGCTGTTCGGGCGGAAGTTTGTTTCCCGATGGCTTTTCGATGTCGAAGTCTTTACGCGGATGAAACGGGTTTTTACTCGGCGACTCGATGTCGATGCGGCGGTGATGATGAATGTGCACTGCCATGAGTTTCCTCTGCGAACGTGGCGTGACGTCCCTGGGTCGAAGCTTGGTATCTCGAATGCGTTCGATATTTTTGTTGAGATCATTCGTATTGCCTGGCACTACCGGCGCGATGAAACGGTTTTGCTTACAAGATAAGAACAGAGGTGGTATCATGGATGCTGAACTTAGACTGGATGCTTGTAGCAAGGACGAAGAAGGCATGAGAATTCTTATCGTAGAGGACGACAAAAAGACGGCTGGTTTCGTGGAAAAGGCTTTTCAACAGGCTGGATTCAGGACCTGCCATGTTGCAGATGGTCTCGAAGGGCTTCTTAAGGCTACGACGGAGCCCTTTGATGTCGCGGTTGTGGATATCATGCTCCCGAAGCTTGATGGACTTCGCGTGATCGAGGGGATTCGCAAGGCCGGAGTCAAGTTCCCGATCATCGTGCTGAGCGCGATGGATTCGGTGGAGAGTAAAGTGCAAGGGCTTGAAAAGGGTGGTGACGATTATCTGGCAAAGCCTTTTTCGATTACGGAACTACT
>JBBQIY010000300.1:0-2388 GCA_038325415.1 Kiritimatiellia bacterium | reverse complement strand
GGCTCCACCGCCCGAAAGCTCGGGATCAGTGAACCACGCCAGATCCGGATTGTCGAACCATCGACCGTATGCCGCGTTGTGGGCATTGCGGAAATTGAGGTGCGTAACCGTGCCGAGTTCATCGTTTTTCATGAGCTGTTTGACGGCTCGGTTGGGTCCAAAGAAAGGCTGGAAGTAGCCGAACGTGAGCGGCGTCTTGAATTGGCGCACCAGCGAAATGATTTCCTCGATGTCCGAGACGTTCGTAGCCAGAGGTTTTTCGCACATCGTAGGCTTGCCCAAGGGGAGGACTTTGCGTAGCAAGGGGAGATGGCGTGTATTCTCCGCACAGATGACGAAGGCGTCGATAGCACGGTCGGCAATGACTTTGTCCAGATCGGGTTCGAAGTGGCACTTGTAGTCGGCGGCGTACTTCGCGCCACGTTCAGGATTCTCGTCCCAGATGACATGCGGAGCTTTTTCAGAGGTGATTTTGCAAATAGTGTCACAGAAACTCTTGCTGTGGATATGCGCAACAGAGATGATGGCGATTTTAGGCATGGGGCGTCCTCGATGGAAGGTAGATAGAAACAGGATGGATCGGAAATTTTATTGAAAGAATTGTGCCTATTTTAGGGGTAATCGTATGGAAGTGCAAGCCCGTAATTATAAGCATGTAATTATAATCTGCGTACGATTTGACTGAAAAAGTCGGTTCTGAAGCTCCTAAAAAAAGCTTTTGTGGAGTCGTTGTTCTTCTGCTATGAAATTGCCTATGACACCGAGAGAATCGTTTATCGCCGCACTAGAGCGAAGGCCTTATGTCGGCCGTGTGCCGCATTTTGAGTTGGAATTTTTCTTGACGATGGAGACGTTTGGGCGCGTGCATCCATCCCAGTGAGCCTACGGACAATGGGCGCAAATGTCCGAACAGGAGCGCGAGTTACATCGGCGTGATGTGGCTGATCTCCATGTTGCTGTTGCAAGACGATACGAACATGCGGGCATGCTCTTCCATCCGCCCCGAGGTTGGGAGGAGGAGGATTTGCGCCTCTCTCTCGAACACGTCCGACGCCTCTCCGGCATGGACTATCTGATTACGCTTCATGGTGATGCCACGTATTCAATTCCCAATGGCAACGACATGATGGATTTTATTGGCCAAATCGCCGATGACCCGCAGGCGATGAAGGACAAGGCGCGGCAGCGCATTGACGATGCGTTGGCACGCGGCGAGCGCATGTGATCAAGCACACCGACGGCAATATTATGCCAATTCATTGGTTGCCACGGTGACAATATCCCAGCTCGAGTTGGCGGGAATACGTTCGTGTCACCCTTCAGAGGCTCTACCGACGGAAAGTGTGGATACCGCGGTATTTGAGGAGATGGTTACCATTCGATCAAATGCGATCTGAGCCGTATCGCCTTTGATGGTGCGGTCTTTGCCGTCATGGCTGTTGTCGAGTGCAATATCGAAAAGCAGCGTCATATTGGCTTTCGGCGTGATGTCGAGAGCGGCCCAGGGAATCGCGGCTTCGAGGGTGTAGCCCCCTCCGTCGACGGCGGCAACCACGGCTGTTTTGATAGCGGGTTGCTTGGCGACGTTGGGAACGCAGAACGTGTTGTCGGCTCCAGCGCCGAGGAGAATCTGGCGGTCTGTAAAAAGCATCGGCCCACCTTTGTCGAGCTGCTCGCCACCGACGAACAGCTCGATGCAGTCTGCATTCCAGAGGAAGGAGTCGGTGTTGTCGTTGATGCGATCCCCGCGGAACACGCCGAGAAACGCACCTTCGTAGGGTCTTACGGCACTGTTGTAGATAGCCAAGACGCCGGGGACGGGACGATGCCCCGTGAGCGGGTTGCGAAGCGCCAGAGAAGTTCCGACGATCCAGCGGGTCTCGGTTGCCAGGGAATGTTTTTCGTAGAGGTCATAAAATTTGTTGTGTGGGTTTGCGTATTTTACCGTTTGGAAGATTGAGAACAAGCACCCTGCAGTCTCGCTAAAGCTGAGACGATTAAAGAAACGTTAATCTTACGACGAAAGGCTTAAACGGTCAAACTGGTTCTTTCCCGAAAAAATATAGTTCTTTCATAAAATAGCTTTTGTGATGTCAGCTCGTCCTGTAGACGCGGCGTGCCGCCGCGTTGTCTGCCTTCACCGTAATCTCGAATAAAATTCAAGATTACGGTGAAGCGATTATGTGTGGCAGAGTGGACACACTGCCACACGCCCTTGGGGAGGGACGAGCGTCTGCTCGTCCGCGAAGGGCAAGCGACGCTTGCCCTTCCCCGCATCCGTATGCAAGGACATTTATGTAATCTTGCCAAAATTTATTCAAGATTATGGTGAAGCACTTGCATCCGGGTGAGTGGACACGTTTGAACGACCTCGCGCCTAATCCTAAT
>JBBQIY010000299.1:0-2440 GCA_038325415.1 Kiritimatiellia bacterium | reverse complement strand
AAGGGACAAAAATGACTTTGGACGATAGACCATCAGGGACACAACTAGCGGCAGACGACTAGCGACTGGGCACGTCGTAAGCAAAATCTCGAATCGTGTCGAAATATTTCGCCATGCCCATGCGATACGGAAGATCGTTGTGGCCAGCTCCATCAACCGTGATCATGCGCTTGGGCTCGGAAGCCGCAGAAAAGAGCGCCAAGCCATGCTGGTAAGGAATAACCTCATCTTGATTCCCGTGCAGAAAGAGCTTCGGACATTTGATTTTGCCTATGCGTGCAAGGTTCGGGAAAGGATCAACTGGAAGGATCCGGATCCGAGTCACAACTCGGACCGCACTCGTAAACCCGCTCTGGATGACAAGCCCTCCGACATCTTTGTGCTTTTCAGCCAAGTAACATGCCGGACCGCTCCCGATCGAAAGCCCCAGCACCACAATGTTTGATGGGGCGATATTGAAAGTCTCAGTAAGCTGTGCGTAAGCCGCCTCTGCGCTAGCATAAATACTGCCCTCAGTAGGCGTACCGTCGCTCATTCCAAAGCCAGGGTAATCGACGGCGAGCACGGAAAAACCTGCGTCGTGCAGTCCTCGGAAAATGTGCGGTCCATTCGCGATGTCTTCCGCATTTCCATGAAAATAGAGAATCGCTTTGGTCGCTTGCTGATTAGGAAGCCAAACGGCCGCCAGAGCTTTAGGAGAATCGCCGTTCAAACGTATCACATCTAGACTCTGCCACGAATAGCCGGGTTTCGGTGGATGAAACATTAGTTTGCTGGAAACGCACCCTGTCGTGAGCGCCATGCAGACGAGAAGATAAGCAGCAACAATGTCGATAATGATTCTGCGTAGTTTTTTCATAAATCGAAATGCTCTGCGGAGCCGTCCGTCCTCTACCGATGCCAGCGGGCGTAGGTTCCACTTGGCAGTGGCAGGACGCCTGCGCTACCGGTCAGCAGCATCTCGCCCGTATCAACAGAGCCGGGAATGCCGGACATCGCCTGATGGAGCAGATTGCCTACAACCTGAGGGGAGCAGCCTGGCGTATGAGCCGTAAGGAGCATGAAGAGTGGATTATCGCTCATCAAGTCGCGGCACATCTTGAGCGTCTCGGGCAAGTCGCGCTCAATCTTGTACATTTCACCACCCTCGCCGCGTCCAAATGTGGGCGGATCCAGAATGATCCCATCGTACTTGTTTCCACGACGGGCTTCGCGACTCAAAAATTTATGGGCATCATCGACAATCCATCGAACATTTTCGACACCGTTCAACGTGGCGTTCTCGCTCGCCCACTGAACCATCCCGCGTGAAGCGTCCAGATGGCAAACGCTACCTCCGGCGATTGCCGACGCGAGCGTCGATCCGCCCGAATAGGCAAAAAGGTTCAGAACATTGCACGGTTCCACGCGTCGCTTCATTTCGGCAGATACGATTTCGCGAATCCACTTCCATTGCGCGCGTTGTTCAGGGAAAATACCGAGATGGCCGAAGTCCGTCACCGACAGGTGAAATTTGATTCCACCGTCTTCGATGATCCAATGATCGGGGAGCCTTGACCGCCCCTCCCAATGGTTGCCTTCTTCGCGATCAAACACGGCATCCGCTTGACTCCACTCGCCTTGCGAAAGGTTGGTTTTCCAAATCGCCTGCGCACACGGACGCGACAGCACCACTTCGCCGAAACGCTCCAGCTTTCGTCCATAGCCGCTATCGAGCAACTCATATCCCGCTGTATTTAATCGTGTAGTCATTCCATAGTTCCAAAGATAATATTAAACCCCCTGTCGCCGAACCTCTACCGACCACTCTTTTTCGGGGAGAAGTCAAAAATGACCTCATTCTTGCGCACGAGCCCCTCGCGTCGGCCGACGAGTTCAATGTATTCTGGGTCGTTCGTGAAGTCCGTCTGCTGTCTTCGCTTTTCAGCAATTTCCTTGCTGATTTTGTCATTCTCAGACGAAAGGCTTTTTCGTTCTCGCGCCAATTGCGTCCGTTCCGCGACAAGCGGAAAGAAAAAACGAACAAACCCTGCGGCTGCAAGAGCGATACAAATGACCAACAGCGCATATTTGAAAGGTTTTAGAACTGAAGGGAACATGTAAAATTGTCTTCCACACTAAGGGTGGAAATGAAATTGTAAAACTAAGATCGACATGAAGTGGCAAGGCCTTCGAAACGACGCCCCACATCCGTCCACTGAAACTGTCGCAATTATACACGTCTTGTCCGGGAACGGCAAGACCCGTCTGATGTGCGAGCGCCGCTTGGGTGGGATTCAATTTAGTTGAATCCCACCACGAATACAGAAGTCAGGAGTCAGAATACAGCATTGATTCTCAACACGTTATGCACAGTTGCAAACTTCTTCCGTGGTGTCACGAGAACAGAGACATGAATTATTTCGCCTAAATTGGCGTAAGTGCTTGATTTCCAACTTCT
>JBBQIY010000298.1:0-2499 GCA_038325415.1 Kiritimatiellia bacterium | reverse complement strand
TCCGAAGGAAGCCCGACCATCACCTCGATGTTCTGAGCCGTGAAGAGGTTCTGTGCCCGCTGGCCCATGCCGCCGGCCAAAATCATGCCTACACCGAGCTCGCCAAGCCATGCGGGAAGCACGCCGGGCTCATGAGGAGGTGGCGTCACGTCTTGGCGTCCGAGAATCTTCTTCTCACCGAGATCAATATCCACTAGCGCGAATTGTCCGCAGTGGCCGAAGTGCATGCAGAGGCATCCATCGATCAGGGGTATGGCTACTTTGAGTTTTCTGTTTTTGTCTTTCATTTCTTTTCTTGTCCTTATTTGGTTTATGTTTTATTGGTTTATATGTTGAACGACTTGCCAAACCTTGCGGATATCTTCCGCACAAGCCGCATCAATTTCTACGACGGCTTTCGATTGGATCTGCGCCGTTGTCACGGCTCGGTCATATCGTACACGTCCGGCCACACGAGCCCCCATGGATTCTGCTTTCTTTTCGATGCGCTCCGTCACTTCAGGGTTGATGTCCCACTTGTTTACGCAAACCCATGCTGGCACTTCAAAGTGATGCGCCAACGCTAAGACGCGCTCAAGATCATGCTCGCCAGCGACCGTCGGTTCTGTCACCACCAGAACTTCTGACGCTCCAGTAATAGAGGCGATAACGGGGCAGCCAATTCCCGGGGGACCATCGGTGATAATCAGGGAATGTTCACGCGTCTCTGCCAGCTTACGAGCTTCGCTTCTGACAAGGGAAACTAATTTCCCAGAATTCTCACCGCCTGCCGACAGCTTTGCATGCACCATCGTGCCGCAGCGCGTATCCGAAACCATCCACTTCCCACAATGCCGATCTGGGAAATCGATGGCCTTAACGGGACAGAAGCGTACGCAGACACCGCAGCCTTCACAGGCCGCGGGTTCAATGGTATAGACAACCTTTCCCGACGCATCAGTCTGATGCTTCACCGCGCCAAATCGACAAAGCTCTTCACAAAGCCCGCACGCAGTACACAAATCGTTTCGTATTACCGCTTCATGTCCGCTAATGAAATCGGATGTTTGAATGGTATGGGGAACCAGCACAAGATGTAAATCTGCGGCGTCAACATCGCAGTCGGCAAGAATCGCTTCACCTTGAGCTAAGACAGCAAAGGAAGCAGTGATGCTTGTCTTTCCGGTTCCACCCTTGCCACTGATGATAACAAGCTCTCTTATTTCGCTACTCATTTCAAAATCCAATCTATAAAAAAAATGTGGATGTACGTAACTCGGTGGGAATCATGCCTGAACCCTGAACCCTGTTTCCTGAACCCTCGGGGCGCGGCAACGACGTTGACGCACACCCGTCGCCTGGTTTTTAATCGCCGCAAACAAATTACTAAACACCGCTTCGTATTCCGGCAGCACATCCACAGCAAGCTCGCCTCTTGAATATGCCTCGGCAATTCGCCGGTCGTCGGGAATTTCTGCAAGGAGGTTTATTCCCTCCTTTTCGCAGTATTCCTGAACCCGATCGTCGCCGCTTCCGGCTCGATTCACAACCACGCCGAACGGCAATTTTAGTTCCCGTGCCAAATCAATCGCCAACTTCAAATCATTCAACCCGAAAGGCGTCGGTTCCGTCACCAGTACCACGTAGTCGCTTCCTCGCAACGTTGCCACGACGGGGCACGCCGTTCCCGGAGGGGCATCGAGTATCGCATCTCGACTCGGATCTATTTTTGATTTCACGGCGTTGATGACCGGAGAGGCCATAACCCCGCCAACGTCCAAACGTCCTTGGATAAGCATCACATCGCCGCTCTTCAGCGTCTCAATGACACCCACCTTTCTGCGAACTTCTGTCATGGCTCCCTGCGGACAAACGCGAATGCATCCGCCACAACCGTGGCAGAGTTCAGGGAAAACAAGAACTTTCGTGCCAAGGACTGCTAACGCCTTGTACTCGCAGAAATTACTGCACGCCTTGCAACCATCGCAGAGCGTTTCGTCGATCTCGGGAATCGGCTGCGTTACGTCCTCCGGGTCTCCGACAAACTCGCCACGAAGAAATAGACCCGCATTCGGCTCCTCAACATCACAGTCAAATAAAATGCTCGAATCGCCCGCGATTCGGGCGAGATTTGCGGATACCGTTGTCTTGCCAGTTCCGCCCTTTCCAGATGCAATTGCAATGATCATGGTATTAAGCCCAATGACCTTCGACATCCGCCGCTTTGCTTTCAACCAGCTCGCCTGCGAGAAACTGTTTCAGCGCCTCCTGGACTGTTGGTGCTTCGCAAGGATAGACCTTGATTCCCGCTACAGACAAAACTTTAAAAGCCTTGGGTCCGCAATGTCCACTGACAAGTGCATGTGCCCCAGACTCTGCCACATTCTGTGCCGATTGAATGCCGGCACCTTGCGCCGCATTCAGATTCTGTGTGTTATCCACAAGTGTAAAGACTTCAATCTCTGTGTCGTATACCAAGAACTTCGGTGCACGACCAAAACGCTTATCAAGCGGTGCGAA
>JBBQIY010000297.1:0-2523 GCA_038325415.1 Kiritimatiellia bacterium | reverse complement strand
ACCGGCGTCGAGAACAATGCCCATGAGTGTATCTTCATCAGCAGCACCCTTCTCCACAATAAGCTGGCCACGGCGTTCAAAGTTGCGCGAAACAGAGCCGCGCGAGGCGAATTCCGTCCCGTTACGCTTGAAAATATGGCCTACTTCAGCAGCGGCACGGTTCTTATTGCCAGTGAGCACGTTGACGACGAGGCCGATTCCTCCAGACGCATAACCCTCGTAGGTTATCTCCTCCAGTGCTTCAGAAGCGAGCTCTCCCGTTCCTTTTTTGATTGCCTTGTCGATGTTGTCGTTCGGCATGTTAATCGATTTGGCCTTCTGCATCAAGGTGCGCAACGTAGGATTGCTAGCCGGATCGCCGCCTGACTTGCATGCGATGGTGATTTCCTTAGCAAGCTTGCTGAACATCTTGCCACGCTTGGCGTCCGCAGCCCCCTTCTTATGCTTAATCGTTGCCCATTTACTATGACCGCTCATGTCTCTCTCCGTTTTTTTTCGGGCGGACTCCTCCACCCTTGTCCTTGCCACAAGATGCGTGGCACTGTGATTTTAGTTCGATCGACTAAATTGCGACGGGCATCCGTCCCGCCATGCCGCTACCGGGGCCCATGTTGCGCCCCAGAAGATCATCATCGGCCGTCGAGGAGCCATACTCCTGAACCCAGCCATTTTCAAAACCAAGCCGTTCCACGCTGTCCGTAACCGTTTCGTATTCTTCACGGGTGACGCCTCGGTTCCAGCCCTCCCGTTGAAGTGCAGTATGCACAGGTGTATACTGCGACATCACACTGAGAAAAACATCGTTTCCGACATGATCAGCAAGCCACTCCAAATTTGAAACGGCTTCTTTAGCATGTCCGGGCAATACTAACATTCTGACGATGGTACCACTAACGGCAACGCCAGCAGCATCGGTCACCAGCGGCCCCACCTCTTGGCAGCACCACTTCGTAAACGCCCGTGCTTTCTCTGGATAATCCGGAGCACCTGACCCTTCTCGCGCGACTTCGGCGGAAGCATATCGCAAGTCGGTCAGAACGATGTCCATAAGATCCCGATACCGTGCTGCCACTTCGACACGCTCGTATCCGCTCGTGTTGTACACAAAAGGTAAGCGAATGCCTTCCTGTCTGAGATTCTCTGCGGCAGATTCGATGAGCGGGAGCCATGGACCCGGCGTCACCAGATTCCAGTTATGACAGCCCGCCGCCGCCAGTTCCCGAAAGACTCGCTCCAACCCATTAGTCCCAATCAATTCCCCTTCCCCGCACGCACTCCAGGGATAATTTTGGCAATAGATGCAACCCAGTGTACAGTGCGAAAAAAAAACCGTCCCAGATCCGTTACTGCCGGAAAGTGGCGGCTCTTCTCCCATGTGGGGTCCCCATCGGAACGCCTTAACTTGTGCTCCAGCGCGACAAAACCCAGTCGCACCGGCCAGCCTATCGGCTGCGCACATGCGTGGGCAAAGATCACACTTAAGGAGTTCTTTCATCGTTTTGGGCGTCACAAAGGGGTTCACAACATTCGTCAAATAAAGGGATTAAGTGTCGCATGTTTCGAGGGGTGAAGTCAACTCAAAAACTATCCGCTCAATAAATGTTGTTCGATTTGAATGAAAGCCTCGCAAAAATGTTACCGACAATCTGCTTGCGCATCATCAGAATCCATTTATGACGGGTAATCGCCTGACAAATAACAATCTTATCCCACGGCGGGTCACGGTGCATAAAGCTGGTGCATTGACCCAAGAAGGAAACATAAACACACTGGACATCTTCCTCAGACGCCTCGGGCATCGCCATCTTCACAAGCTTTCGAAACGTCAAAACAATTGGATTGAAGAATTCGTTAAATAGCTCGTTGCAGGACTGGGTCGGCATGCTCCGTTCGCGAGCGATTAAAAGACGGATCAATGACACATCGGGATCATCTTTCATAAACAGATTCAGCATGAAGCTCACCCAAGCGTCTACGGCAGCCTCCCACGTTTTCTGATCCACAACCGTGGAGGCAATCCCCGTCATAGGTTTCCCGAGTTTCTCGAATGCTTCATTGAAAATAGCTTCGTAAAGCGCAGCCTTCGACCGGAAGTAATAGTTCACGGATGCACCGTTGACCTTCGCCTTTTGCGAGATCATCCGAATCGTCGTATCCCTGAAGCCGTTTTTTGCAAAGAGCTCCTTTGCAGCATCAAGAATCTGCCAGTAGGTCGGCAGCGTTTTCCCATCGTCTCTCGTTGTGCTCATGCATCGCCCCTTTCTGTCGATCGTCTTGTCTTGGGTGAAAACAGCCAATTAAAAACAAAACTCCATAAATTTCAAACATTATGAAACAGTTGCCCGATTCCGTCAAGCCGATTAGAATGCGCTAATCAGCATCGGGTGGGATTCAACTTAGTTGAATCCCACCAAGAATACAGAAGTCAGGAGTCAGAATACAGCATTGATTCTCAACATGTTATGCACAGTTTTGCCATTCTTTTGTGGTGTTGCAAGAACAGGGACATGAATTATTTTGTCA
>JBBQIY010000296.1:0-2527 GCA_038325415.1 Kiritimatiellia bacterium | reverse complement strand
AGCGCAAAGCAACAAATCCATAAACCGAGCATTTTTTGTTATTTTGCGACTATTCGTCCCAGGTTCCGAAAACTGGGTCTTCGTGTAGTGGTTTTGAATCTGCGCCACCAATTTTTCAAGCAACGTGCCATCCTTGGGGAGCAGATTGAGTTCTGAGAGACGATAGGCAAAAGCTTCCGCCGAAACACCAAAACGTGCCTTAATGCGAAGAACCATTTCAAAATTCCATTGCTCGGGTAGAATGCCAATTTGCGCGATAGAGGTTTTGACGGCCTCTCGGGGCATGAGCATCTCCGCGGCGAATCGCTTGGCAAAGTGGCGTGTTGCATCGGTGTCGTGTACGACCGCATTTTCATTTCGTGTGAAGAGATAGATCTTCGCGAGTTCGACCATTACGTTAAAGAGCTGTTTTTCCTCGTTGAGCGATTCGTCAATCACGATGAAGGCATTGATGTTGGCTGCATCGTAGAATGAAATGCTCTGAACTTCGGCGGGGAGTGTTGAGAAGAGAATCCTCAGTCCGTTGTTTTCAAGCATTTCGATGTAGTCGAAAACGATGGCCGAGCCAATCCCACAGTGCATGCGGACACGCGAAGCAAGCTGTTCAGCACCATCGCTGTCAACCGTAAACGGTGTATTGAGAGGAATCGTCGCATGTTTGCAGACGCCGCACATGTTTTCCAAAACCATGTAATCGGTGATGCGGCTTTGGAGCATGGCAATAACACGTTCATTGATTGCGATGCCATCGTGGGGAGAATGTGTACAGCGAGCAATACCCTTCGTTTTCAATTCAGCGTAGAGCTTGTCACTCGGATTCATCATATAGCCGAGGTCGTCCTCATTAACGGCAGCTGTCGAGGATGCCCCCGTATTTGCAACATTGAGGATTCCATCATCAAGTGAAGTCCCGCGTGTTCTTTCTAAAAAGGCTTTGGGGTAGACGAGGTCGTTCACCGTGACGCCCAATGCGTCGCAGATCCGGCGAAGTGTTTTAATGGAAGGCAGATTGTTGCCTTTTTCAGAGTTGCAGAGTTGTGCAGGTTGCATGTCCACGAGTCCTGCCAGTTCGGCCTGCTTCATTCGGCGCTGTTTTCTGAGACGCCGTATCGCCAGACCAACGCGAACGGCATCGTCCTTCTCTGCCGTGACTTGTACTGGATCCAATTTTGTTTTGGCTTTACGTTTCATAATACTTCCGATTTTTAGGTTTTTGATTTCTTTAGTAGGTTGATCGCGCAGCGCGCGTTTTGGTTTTAGAGCCCTCCGCTCATCGGTTCAGAGCGAGGGTGGTGTGCATTTATTGCGGCGTTTCGGCTTCACTGTACCGGACACAAGTTGCCGATTTGGCCCGGCGTGAAACCCTATCAATATCAAAGAGACAGCCCTCCAGGACGGCAGGCCCGTTGGCTACCGAAAAGAAAGACGGCATTCCTGTGATAAATTTACGTGTGACGGGTTCGATCTCGCGTCCAATAACCGAGTTGATCGGCCCTGTCATG
Source organism: Kiritimatiellia bacterium (assembly GCA_038325415.1). Taxonomy (GTDB): domain Bacteria; phylum Verrucomicrobiota; class Kiritimatiellia; order RFP12; family UBA3636; genus JBBQIY01. Next base: position 1,025 of record JBBQIY010000296.1, on the reverse strand, counting down.
CCCACATCCGTGATGTAGCCCGTTCCTTGAGGCAAGACCTTGGCATCCGAAGTTTGAACATGCGTATGGGTGCCAAAGAGTGCGGAAATTCGTCCGTCCAAGTGCCAGCCCATGCAAATCTTTTCTGAAGTCGCCTCGGCATGGAAGTCGCAGATGATAATTCCGTTGCGTGGGAGCGGGCCGCCGATCAGCACGTCGGCCTTTGTAAAAGGACAATCCGTGGGGTTCATAAACGTGCGACCCAGCAGATTCATCAACACGACATCTCCGATTTCCGTCGGAAAAACTGTCCAGCCACGCCCAGGACAACCGGCGGGCAAATTGGCTGGCCTAACGATGCGGCGTTCTTGTTCGAGGAGCGCTGGGGTATCCTTCTGGTCCCAGACGTGATCGCCGAGGGTAATTGCATCTGCACCAGCAGCGAAAAGTTCTTCAGCGATTTGCGCGGTGATACCTTTCCCACCAGCAGCATTTTCTGCATTGACGATAACGGCTCCAATCCCACCTTCTTTACGAAGCTGGGAGACGACCGTCTTAAAGATACGTCGACCGGGAGAGCCGACGATATCGCCTATACAGAGTATTTTCATTGTTTCTCGATTTTCACCAAACGTGCAACTTTAACAAGTCTACTTGTCTCGGTTATTACTCTTTATTTTATCATGAACGTTCCATAAGTTCAACTCTTTTACAAAAAATTCTGGTAATCGGTTAGCGACCGGGGGGGCTTGGCAGTTTTGGTGCGAGGGGTAGCGGAAGCACGGCGCAACTACGCACCCTGTTCACGATGTGTTGTTCGATCTGGGAGCGGAATAGGTGACTACGGTGGGTCGCCGCAGAATCACTGTGTCGGCACGTACAGAGGAAGTCCCCCGAAGATCTCTGCAAACATATCGGTGTTCGGGTTTTGCGCGTAAGCGTCGAGTGCCTGCTTCAGTCGCCCTGCCGGATCCGTGCAGCAGGCTTGCAGGGTATGAAGGATGCTCATGAGAGTACTTCTGGTTTCACGCCCTCTGATAGACTGG
>JBBQIY010000295.1:0-2538 GCA_038325415.1 Kiritimatiellia bacterium | reverse complement strand
AAGTCAGGAGTCAGAATACAGCATTGATTCTCAACATGTTATGCACAGTTTTGCCATTCTTTTGTGGTGTTGCAAGAACAGGGACATGAATTATTTTGTCAAAATTCGCGTAAGTGCTTGATTTCCAACTTCTGACTCCTGTATTCTGTCTCCTGACTCCTGTAAGCGTCAAACTATGTTGACGCGCACCCCGTCATGCTGCCGACTTAAAATGCCTAGTTGAGCTACGCCTCCAAAACGAGTAGAATGGCAACCTGAAGCGTGATGCTTGCCGCGAGGATGTTTGCTTTCGTTCTGATTCAGTACGGCTCGGCAAGCCACACAGGAAAGGACAGAAGAGCAATGAGTTTGCAACATGTGACCGAAGTTCCCCCCGAAAAAAGAGATTTACCCCTCTCCCTTGTCATCTTTGGTGCAACGGGTGATTTGACCTCGCGTAAGTTGATTCCTGCGCTTTTTAGCGATTATCAGAAGAAACGACTTCCTACCAACTTCCGTATCATTGGCGTTGCACGACGAGAGTGGAGCGACGAGTTCTTCCGAGATCATCTTCTGGAGGGTGTCAAAGCTTACCGAAAAATTAGTTTTAATGAAGACGCCTGGACTACGTTTTCAACTCGGCTGAGTTATTTTCGCGGCGATTTGGATACGCCAGAGGATTACGTCCAACTTCAGGCTCATCTGACTGGCCTAGAGTCTGGCCCTGCGAATCGGCTTTATTATCTGGCAACAGCACCCGAGTTTTATGGACCCGCTTGTAACCATTTAGCGGCGGCGGGAATGAGTGCGGATCATGAAGGGAATCGGCGCATCATTATTGAGAAGCCTTTCGGATCAGATTTAGCCTCTGCACGTGCGTTGAATGCCCAAGTCTATGCCGCTTTTCGTGAAGACCAGATCTACCGGATTGATCATTATCTGGGTAAAGAAACGGCACAGAACATCTTGTTCCTTCGCTTCGCGAATACGATGTTCGAGCCGGTGTGGAATCGCCGCTACATCGCAAATGTCCAGATTACCGTGGCGGAGAAAGTCGCGGTGGGAAGTCGCGGCGGCTACTACGAGAAAGCGGGCGTCGTGCGCGATATGTTTCAGAACCACATGCTCCAGTTGCTGGCGTTGGCGACGATGGAGCCTCCTGCGTCTATGAGTGCCGATGCGATCCGCACCGAGAAAGCCAAGGTCCTCGGCTCGATCCGCCCGATTCTCCTAAGCGATACCGTGCGGGCGCAATATGAGGGCTACCGAACCGAGGAGGGGGTGGCCCCAGATTCGCAGACGCCGACGTATGCCGCCGTGAAGCTCTGTATCGACAACTGGCGCTGGAAGGGAGTGCCGATCTATCTGCGCTCCGGTAAGGCGATGGCCGATAAGAGCAGTTCCATTATCGTGCAGTTCCAGCCTCCCCCCGATGTCATGTTCAACTTGGCGAAGAACCAATGCTTCAGGCCCAACATGCTCTCCATCTGCATCCAGCCGAATGAGGGCATTCATCTCCGGTTTGAAACCAAGGTGCCGGACACGATCAACCAATCTCATTCGGTCAACATGGATTTCGATTATCCCAAAGCCTTTGGTGGCGTCCCGCTACCCGATGCCTACGAGCGCTTGCTTCTCGATGCGATCAAGGGTGATGCCTCACTCTTTTCCCGCAGCGATGGTATCGAGGCCTCGTGGGGTTTGATCGATCCAATCCTCACGGGCTGGGAGACCTCGCCCGATGCGCCTCCCATGGCGACCTATCCGCGTGGAAGCTGGGGTCCCGCAGAGGCTGATGCGCTCCTCGCTCGCGAAGGTCATATTTGGCAGACAGGATGCGGTGAAGAGGGGTGTCCTGTGTGAAAAAGCGACTGTAAAAGGGTTCTGTAATCTACTCTAAATCAATTCAGATGCGCTTCCAAATGATCGGGTAGAAAAATCACACAACGCTAATAAAAGGCTAACCTATTCGTGATAGACTGAATGCCGTATGAATACGAATCAAAAAATTGAAAAAAAGCTTTCGCCTCCCGTCGCCGTCATCGACATCGGTGCAACCTTCATTCGCATCCTGATTGCCGAAAAGCGGGTGGGCGGCGGCATCCAGATCCTTGAAAGAGCCGTGCAGTCCGTTGCAATCGGTCGCGACATCGTGACCACGCGCAGAATCTCGAATCCAACGGTCGAACGCTGTGTGGAAATCCTCAAATCATTTCAGCGTCTTCTCGGTGAATACGGAATCGACAACGCCGACGTCACGGCCGTCGCAACCGCCACCGTACGCCTGTCTGACAACAGTGAAGTTTTCCTTGATCGCCTTTCCAATACCTCTCATTTCTTTTTCCGGCTTCTCGATCTCGGCCAGGTCGGTTATTACTACCATCTCGCTTTCCGTGCGATCCGGGACCCTCGGAACAATTGGGAGAAGGGCGAAGCCGTTGTACTCGAAATCGGAGGTCTTACCTGTGGTATGCTTTGCCGGAACGAAGGTGAAATCCGTTTCGTCCAGACCTACACCGTCGGGTCCCTCCACTTGCGCCGCCAGATGGAAGAGGCGGC
>JBBQIY010000294.1:0-2614 GCA_038325415.1 Kiritimatiellia bacterium | reverse complement strand
GAACTTGCGTGGTAAGGGAGAGCGGCTGGTCGTACAACGATACGTCGGCGTCGCATGAAAGGGTCAATTTGATTTCATGACCGCTCGGCAATGCGATTGCGACTTTAGCACTGTTGCGCTCGGTCTCATACTTGTGGATTGAAATAGGGTCTGCAATCCATACGGACTCACGGCGTGTTTCGAGGCCGTTCAGCAGATCGATAAATTGATCCATCGGAAAGCTGATCCAGTCACCGCCAACACCGTGAAAAATCACATAAGCGACACCACCGCTTTGCTCGGCCTTGTCAATGTCACGCAAAATGCTGGCACTGTCCTTGTAGTGTATGGCGGCTCCGTGCCCCTGGAATGTCGGACGCACGATTAGATTATGTTTGGCCGCAATCTGTGCGATTTCGTCCCCAGAGATAAGGTGCTTGACGCCGCCCGGAGTGGCGTAGGAAATAAGGCGCGGGTTCTTGCCGGGCTTCAGGCGCAGGATGACATCGTTTGCCTTGACCATTTCCTCATCGGCGTTGTCGACGCTTGTGTAGGCTTGATGTGAAAACGAGTGGTTTCCGAAATGAACGGCTGGGATTTTCGTTGCTTCATTCTCCCAGAAATTCAACCGTGCTTTGTATTCTCCCTTTTCTGGGATAATATAAAAACATCCGACGATGTCGCGTTTTGTGAGTTCTGGGATGACGTTGTTGACGTGACTCGGGCAAGCATCATCAAACATCATCATAAAGGCGGACTTCTTACCCGCAGGCCAGCGATTGACTTCGGTGGCGCCGATGCCCGTTTCTTGGACTGGTGCGGCGCAAAGGGTGCAGAGGGTGGTTGCCATAGTGAATAGAACCGTGGTTTTAAAATGCATTTTTTTAATTTCCTGCGTTATTGTTTTTTGTCGATGGCTGCGATCATGTCCGCCATTTTGGCTTGAGTGAATTCAATGGCTTTACGAATGTGTTGACGAGCGATCTCTGGCTGACGTCCGATTTCAACAAGCCGTGAGGCGATTTGCGCTCCCGTGCTACTGTCGATTTCGAAAATCCAATCAGCAAGGCCGACATCGCGCCACATCTGTCCCTTGCGGGTATCGGTCGGTTGCCGCAGCAGAATGGCCGGCGTACTATTCGCGGCGGCGATAATGGGGGAGTGCATTTCGAAGCTGATGACTGCCGTTGCCTGTGCGTAGACGCTTGCTGCCTCAGCGGTGAGCCAATAGCGGTCGAGAACCGCGACGTTCTTTTTGATGTGCTCGGGAAGCGGATCAAAGAGTAACGGCCTCAGGCGCGCAACTTCGTATGTCATTTCGGGGACTAGAAATACTTGTTGTCCGGTCGTTTCGACCCAGGCGATGATCGCCTCGCGCATCTTTGCGTGGTCGCGATCAGCGAATGCCTCGTTGACAGCGCTGCGCTCCGGATTGGGTTTCACAGACTCTTGTGAAGTCTCCCAGTACGGTGTCCAGCGCAGGCGTGGAATGGCGCAGAGGAACGTCTTTGGTGTCAGCCTGTGTTCTGCAAGAAGTTTTTTCGCGGCATCATCATCGCGAAGGTCGAGGGCGAAGGTGGCATCGGGTCCGAACGCCATCGTGGGCCCTTGGATTCCAGTCTTTCGCAGGGCTTCAAGCGAGTCGGTGTCGCGCGTGAACACGAATTTCGCACTCGCCAGCAGTCCGCGTTGCTGTTGTAGCTCATCATCATTCAACGTGATTCCGGCGAACCCGTAAGGCTTACCCATTTGTTGTGCTTGTGCGGCGGCTACGCGGCCGACCAGACCGGGTCCTGAGCCATGCAGGAAGAAATCGCAGGATGCTAGTGCTGCGGCTTGTTCGGATTCCGTCTGGACAAGCCGCAGACGAGGAAAACGCTTCGTCAGCAAACCTTCAACCTCTGGGCTAAGCGCGTTCGGCCAGAGTGTAATCTCGGCGTCAGGCCTGTGTTTTTCAAGTAACGCCAACATGCCGGGTGTATGCGCGATATCGCCAATGTTTACCGTTTGCCATGAAGAGCGGAGAAGGATCCGGTAGGGTCTTGAGTTCATTGTTTTAGTTTTATTGTTTATCGCCGATGGTCATGATCGTTAAGGGTGACGGCACATTGAATTTCGCTACGTTTGGGTTGGAACAAATCTGGAGGTCACCGTGAGCGGCTGTCGCCCATCGGTGTGAGAAGACCGATTTTCAGAATCCGGTATTTTTCGAGGGGAATGGGTTTGAATTCGTCGGGCGAAAGAATACCGTCGCACGTCCAACCGGGATGCCTGTAAAGTCCTTCCGTATAGACAGCGTTTCCTCCGGCGTTATCGAGATTGACCATGCCATAGATCTGCATAGCTCGTGCAAGCGCAGTGGCGGCAGGGGAGAGACCGTAAGAAGCGAGATCGAGAGAGGGGTCGAGTTGCATCACCGCGCCTTCCGGTAGACCGCCGTCTTCAAACCCGTCAGTCCAAGCTGCAGGTGCTGTGAATTGCTGAAAGGCATTGTGCCACGTTGCCATCGCGATCTTGTGTGGGACCTCACCGGCGAGAAGCTCGTGACGCATGGCGAGTCCGGCGATAATCGGTACACCGGATGCTCGCCCAGGGCCGAGAAAATGAATGCTTTCGCCGTTATTTACAGCGAAGT
>JBBQIY010000293.1:0-2647 GCA_038325415.1 Kiritimatiellia bacterium | reverse complement strand
TTGCCAATAAAGCATTCCAACTCACCGTTGTAAATAAATCGTGGTTCAACGAAATTTCCCGTTCTCGCCATGTTCGCCGCGATATTCCCATATCTGCTTTCTGAAGGATCAGAAAGCGGTAGGAATACCATGACCGCCAATCGGACAAGCAGAAAGACAACGAGTGCAACCAGCATCATGCGCAGAATCGAATCCTCTCGCAATCCTCCGCCGTCTTTCCGATCAATTCTGCTAGTATCTTCTCTCATTTTCCCTCGCGTTTATACAGCGTCTCCAAACAGATTCGTCTTCGGCAACTCTGGTTGGTTTCATTTTCAGGTTTCAAAGGAACTCCGAGTTGAAGCGCCTCGTTTCCCAATGAAGAGAAAGACAGTAGCACATATCGCCATGCGGGAAGATTGTCGTCACATTACGATTTGGTCACCTTCCGATAAGAAACTGGACAACAGCAACGAAAAACCAGTGCAATTTAAGAAGAGTCTGAACACCTATAAAGCGCATTATCCTTCACGCAGTCAATATCTTAACGGCATCGCCACCGTCGCTCCTTTCGTTCACGCGCACCCTTTTACGCGCATCGACACACGGTAGGCTCCGTTTTTCATCCTGTTGACAGCGTCGTTTTTAGATGATATACGTTTGTTTCAGTGAAACTGCCAGATACAGCAACGACAACATGGAACTCAAATTGAAATTGAGAAAATTCAATCAATCGTGGTTTTCAACGATCCCTTTACCGCTACCCGTTCTCCTTGTACTCGCTTTCATAGCCGTGACAGCATTTCAAGGAACGCGAGGCCTTTGTAAAACGACCGAAGGTCGCTATGCGGAGTGCGCACGTGAGATGACTCGGGCCGGAACGTGGCTGGAACCCGTGCTAAACGGCCAACCGCACTGGACAAAGCCGCCGCTTACCTACATCGCCATGATTGCCCCCTTTAAGGTGTTCGGCCCGACGACGTGGGCAGCACGTCTCTATCTCATTCCCTGTTATCTGATAACCATCATCGGCGTCTGGTGGCTGGCTTTGCGTTTGTGGAAAAGTCGCGAATGCGCAAGAATGAGCGCATTAATTTACGCAACATCCGCATTCCCCATGATTGGTAGCCATGTTATCTCGACGGATTGCATGCTGACTGCTGCACTGGCCTTGACGCAGGCCTCCTTTTGGGAGGCCATGCGCAAACAATCCCGCTGGTCGGTTCACCTGATCTGGTTCTTTCTCGGTATCGCCTTTATGGTCAAAGGCCCTCCGGCCTTACTGGTCGTCCCTGCCATGGTCGCCGTCTGGGCGCGTCTACCACGGGAAACTAGACGGCAAGTGCCCCTATTCTCCCTGTCTGCACTCATGCTCTTCTTTGTGGTCGGGTTCGGATGGTACATCTTGGAGGCAATCAAACATCCCGGACTGGCGAACTATTGGCTACATGACGAGGTTGTCGCCCGGAGCTTTACCAAGGAAGCCCACCGAAATCCGCAGTTCTATAAGAATTTTGTGCTCTACCTGCCGCCCCTTCTCCTCGGAACACTTCCGTGGAGCGCTTGGCTGATCTACCGCTGGCGTGCGGTACGCGATTTGATCCTGTTATCAGGAGCTAAAAAGCGTAACTGGAAGAAGCTTTCGGACGAAGCATTCTGGTTGCTCTGGGCCGTAATCTTTCCAGCACTGGTGTTCGCTTTCAGCCGATCAAAATTACCGTTGTATGTGCTTCCGCTGTTTGTACCGTTTGCTGTGGCGGCAGGACGTATGCTTTTCGCAATCGATGGCCATAAGCCGTGGTTCAGCCGATATGTTCTAACGGCTTTATGTGTCATGTTCTCCTTCTTCATCATCGGAAAAGCGGCGGCAGGCGTGGTGCTCCAGGAAAAGGACATGGCGCGTTTGCATCGACGTTTGACCGAAGTCTACGGCGTTGTTGATCCGAAAAGTGTGGCAGTGTTCGGACACAGCCACCCCAATGGACTTTCTTTCTATTACAACTACTCCCTCCTCTTACTCTCGACTGAAGAAGATCTCGACACATGGATGAAGACGGAAGGATCGCACATTCTCCTTTGTCGCAATCCGCGTGATGAAGCGGAACTAGAAGAACACTTCGCAGATCTCACCGTAGAGAAACAGACCGTGGATAAAGATTGGCGTCTCTACCGCTTTCCCGGAAAACAGGAGCTTTGAATGAACATACATAACATCACAACAAGCGTGATCTTACCGGTATACAACGAAGAAACCTGCATATCGGCAGTTCTGGAAGAGCTGTATTCTGCAATGGCCTTCGCTCAGAAATTCGAAGTAATCCTCGTCGACGATGGCTCTTCGGACAGCACCCCGAGTCTACTCGAAGCCTTCATAAAAACACACTCGTCAACAAGGCTACTGACCCTGAGTGCCAACTCGGGGCAGAGTGCTGCGTTCTGGTCTGGCATCCAGGCGGCCGCAGGCGATGTCATCGTGCTCATGGATGCCGATGGACAAAACGACCCTGCCGATATTCAAAAATGTGTCGAAAAACTCGATCAAGCTGACATCTGTTGCGGCTATCGGGCAAATCGGCAAGACACGTTTTCCAAGCGAATCGCCAGCAAATTCGCAAACCGTCTTCGCCGCGCGATGCTAAAAGACCCGATCATCGACACCGGGTGTTCG
>JBBQIY010000292.1:0-2715 GCA_038325415.1 Kiritimatiellia bacterium | reverse complement strand
CTTACGCACGGCATCAGCACGATCGTAGGAAAGCTGACGCACCAAGTCAGCCGGCACGACCCCCTTACGACTGGCATCGGTGTTACCTTCAATAACAATATAGGCGTTGCCAAACGAACCAGCCAACTTGCCAATATCCTCAAGCACTTTGGGAATCGTCGGATCATACACCGAATTCAAGGTCGCCGCATTCGATTCGAACCGAATGATAACCGCCTTGGTCAAGATCTCGTTGGAATCCGCTTCGGCCGTTTTGAAGAACGTATTCGACCGAAATGCCGGCTGCGAAAGGTCAATCACGTTTTTGTACTCATCGGACATGCCGGCAAGAATCTCCGAAGCCTTCACCTTTGCAGCGGGAACCGGCATCTCGATGGCGCCGAGCGACTGGTAAATGGCTGAGGCGCGGTTCCAAACAATTTCGAAGCTGGACGGGTTCATCGTATCCATGAAGAAGTTAGCGTTTTCACGATAATTGGTCAGGTGCGCATCCCCGTCCACCACGCCGCCATCTTTGCCGATCATGGCTAAGCAGTCTTCGAGTGGGATTCCGAATGCCTTAGAGAGAAGCGATGCGGCCGTCGGAACATCCTTGCGAACCATATCGATACCATCAAAAATTCCACGCACAAGGTTAGCAACAATATCCGGATGATCGTGGAAGAAGTCGTTGCGAACGGCCCACACATCGGCGATCAAACGGTTCGCACTCTCGGTGCTGACAATCAGGCGGGCGCCTTGCAACCCCTCGGAAACGGTGTAGATGTCCGGTGCCCAGCCCACGAAAGCGTCGTACGAGGGATCTTGCACAAAGATTTTAGCCGCAGACGGTGCATCAGCGGCCCAGCGGAAATCAATCTGGCTCGGATCAATCCCGGCATCCACGAGCATCGACATGATGAAGTAATGACTCGGGGAGTTTTGAGCCACCACGATTTTGCGTTTCTTCCCGCTTTTCATTTTCAAATCATTAATGGAGCGGATGTCGTTGCGCGCCACAATGCCGTCGCCACCGTCTGACCAGTCGACTTGCTGGCAAACAATCGGAGCGGTACGTGAATCACGCGAAAGCGCGGGCGCAAACAGCGCGATCATATCCAGCGTGCCCCAGAGAACATGGCTATGTCCGCTGGCAAACAAGTCTCGAGCCTTGACGGGATCGTCTATCACGCTGAGCTTCAGATAAAAACCGTACTTCTTATAAAACACGCTCTGCTCGTTCGGCTCCAACCCATTATTCGCCATGATGATCGGTGCCCAGCCCGGCCATACGTTGATCGGAAATTGAACGACCATCTTGCCATTCTTCATGGTTGTCTTGTAGTCGCTCACGCCCGCAACGGGCGGGATGGTGGAATCGCCGACAATCGTCGCTTGCTTGTCTCCAGCCAACAACTTGTTTGCCAGATCGGTAACCGCTGCGGCCGTCACCGGCGCAACCGCTACACCCGTCATTCCGCTGTTGGCCGCTGGTACGATTTTCTCCCACCAGCGCCAGACACCGAAACCTACGCAACCTAAAATCATAAGCGTCAGAACCGCTTTACCTCTGCTAGTCATAATTTACCCTTTCGTTATCACCACACGTTTCAGCACAAATTTTTATTCGGCAATCTTCTGTCGCGTCTCTTTGGCCGGCTCGGCCGTCGGTGACGTGGCTTCGGGTTGAACCATCCCCATTTTCTTCTTGTACTCTTCAAAAAGATTCGCTCCGCGAATCTTACGCATCTCCTGCTGACGTTGGACGCCAGACCCCATTTCCCGCGCTAAGTCTAATGTTGCGCGCATGTGACCTTCACCGGAGGTAGACGAGCGGCGAAGCTGCTCCATCGATTGGCTCATCTCGCCACCGATCATGCCCTGCAGCTCGGTAATCGACCCCTTCATCATGTCGGCCAAGCCTTCGAGCGAACGGCCAATCGACGCGCGAACCTTGACTTGCTCGAAATCACGCTGAAACTTCTGGATTTCACGGATACTCTGAGCAATGATTTGCGTGTTCTGCTGATAGAGCTCTTCCAAACTCTGCAACTGAGCCTTGTTGTCGCTGATACTCGATTCAAGATCCGCCAACTGCTCTGCAAAATGCGCACCGTTTTCCTGGTCATTGGCGGTCGCTGCGGCCGCCAGCATACCCTCCAACTCGTCCTTCTGTCGCGTCTGTCGCTTAACCTGATCTTTCAGCAAAGCCACTTGCCCAGCCAACTGCCCGTTCGCGTAATGGGCTTTATCAGCTTTCCCCTTAGCATCGCGGATACTGCGTTCAACAACAGCCTCGTTGATCGCATCGTTTTCGGTCGCTTTTTCAGCTAATAGCCCGAGGTAAACAAACACTCTTCTCAACGCACGAAACATACTCGCCTCCTTCGTTCCCGCAATCAGCGGGATCTGTTTTGCTACACCGTCACGAGAGTCCTGTCGGGTTGTCCAATAGCCCACGAATTCCCATTCACGACCATAGTATGCGCGGGGAGTAAAAAAATCAAGCTACAATTTACCCATTTCAAAACAAAAACGTGCAATTTTTAGTCTCTTCGCCTTGTTTCTGCAATAAAAAACCGACCCGTAAACGAGTCGGTAAAATGGAGGCGTGAATCGGAGTTGAACCGATCTAGAAGGATTTGCAGTCCTCTGCCTAACCGCTTGGCTATCACGCCCTGTGATGGAGACCTGTGCAATCTACCAAAAACACCCCCCAGATGTCAACTCCTGATC
>JBBQIY010000291.1:0-2795 GCA_038325415.1 Kiritimatiellia bacterium | reverse complement strand
AGAAAGGCGGCGGCAAGAAAGGCGGCGTGGCAGGGTGTCCACTCTGCCACACGCAACCGCTTCCATATAATCTTGAATAAATGTTCAAAATTACAATATTGAAATAACGACTCCATCAGTCTGGAAATGCTTAAAATTACTGCTCATGGGGCGAGGTGGAGCTACATGGGGAGAAGCAAGGGATCGAACACGCCTCTTCAATAGGAGGTTTTTTGACGCTTTTCTGTCTTATCGTGAGCAAAAGAGTGAAAATTTACTGGTTTTCGATTCTATTTGGTTTTTTCTCTTTACATTTGGTGGGGCAAAGTGTCTAATAATGTCATCAAGAGGCAGAAAATGTCAGAACATCCCATAGAAAATACAATTGAGAGGGTGTCCCAAGCGATGGCTATACAGCCGATCTTAGGACGCGCAGATCACCGTTTGGATCCCAAACGGCGATTTACCATACCTTCCGACTGGTTTGAGAGGATGGGACATCCCTCGCAGGTGTATGCCATGCCGAGTCTTTCAAGGATGCGCCGACTCGACGTGTTCTGCCCCTCTGAGTTCGACAAGAAGATGGAGTCTTTTCGAAATACGGCACTTTCCGACGCCACCACATCAAGCTTCACGAGCCGCATCGGCGAACTGATCAACTGCGTTGCAGTAGATAGCCAGAATCGGATACGAATCAAAGATTCCCTTCTCACGTACGCTGGCATTGGCAACGACGATGTGGTGCTCATCGGTGCCGGATTCCATTTTGAAGTCTGGTCGGTTGAAAACCGACCGCGAATCGACGGCTCTGAAGCCGATCTGCTTGAGCAGTTGGCGAACGAAGCTATAACCATGAAATTCTAACAGGAGGAACGACGATGCACATTCCAGTTCTCCTGAAGGAGACACTCGAAGCGCTTGCCCTGCGTCCCGGAGGCCGTTACATTGACGGGACTTTGGGCGGCGGTAGCCATTCAGAGGCGATTCTCGAAGCCTCGCAACCCGATTCGCATCTACTCGGTCTCGACCGTGACCCCGATGCGATCACCCGTTGCAAGGCAAGACTATCGAAGTACGGCGACCGGTTTACGTGCGTCCATGCGGATTTCGCTTCCATGAAATCCGTCGCTGAAGCGAATGGTTTCGACAAGGTCGACGGGATCCTGCTCGACTTGGGTGTCTCATCCTTCCAATTCGACGAACCGGAACGCGGTTTCAGTTTTATGAACGACGGCCCGCTAGACATGCGGATGGACCCCAGTCAGGGTATGACGGCTGCGGAGCTATTGCAATCCCTAGGGGATGACTGGCGCAAGCTCGCCTCGATCTTAGGAACCTTCGGAGAAGAACCGCAGGCCGCCCGAATTGCAAAAGTTGTGATCGCCGAACAAGACAAGAGTCCGATCAAGACAACCCAACGCCTCGCCGAGATTATCGAAAAGGCGGTCGGCGGAAGACGTGGCTCTCCACGCCACCCTGCCACGCGCGCTTTCCAAGCGATCCGAATCATGATCAATGCAGAAACCGAGCAAGCAAGTGCCGGCATCGAAGCAGCACTCTCGCTTTTGGCAGATAACGGACGGCTGGCCGTCATCACTTTTCACAGTATCGAAGACAGAATCACGAAGCAGACGCTGGCAGAACATGCCGGGAAAATGGTCTCGCTTCAGCAGGGTGGTGAAGAATGGGTGGGCCAAGAACCCGCCGTCGAGCGGATCCACAGACGCCCTATTACGCCATCCGAAGAAGAACTTTTTACAAACCCACGCTCGCGCTCAGCGAAACTCAGAGTCGTCCAGCGCCTCGCAACCCAAGATTGAACCCCACCATGGCCAAAACTACAAACTCAAAGAACAAGGCAAGAAAACGTCGCCGCAATGGCAGAGATAACCGCGTCTGGGACGAAACCGTCTGCACGTGGGCTGTCCCGATCAAGGCCGCCGTTTTCATCGTCTTTGGCGTCATTTTTATGGTCGCTTATGCGATAACACTCAACAGCCGCAACTCCCTCTTCGATGAAATTGCCAAGCAAGAAACTCGACAAAACGATCTGATGGACGACTTGCAGCGCGAAACCACCAAGTGGCAGAACATGAAAACCCCGCAGAACCTCGAACGGAGACTTCTCGGGCACGGAATCGCCATGACCTCACCACACAGCGGCCAGCGAATCGCTATGTCGGGTGCTTCAGCATCCGCGAACAGTCGCGAAATTTCAGCCTATGCATCCAATCGGTAATGGTTCATCATCGTGAACTTTGTCTGGAAAAAACCATGGATCTTCATCATCGTGGTTGGCGTCACTTTGCTTTACGCAAAGGTCGCCAAGCGCCTCTATGATATCCAACTCGGAAACAGGTCCGGCGGCATCGTTAATGCAATGGACTTCACCAAAAAACTTCTCGCAAGGCGCGGTGGCATCTATGATCGCAATGGTATGGATAAGCCCCTCGCCTCCTCAGTGCCGTACTGGAAAGTTTTTATCGATCCAGAGGGACTAACCGAAGATCAAAAACCCGACGTCATGCGCCAGCTCGCTCAGTTCCATGAATTCGACGAAGACAAGGTCTTTGGCGCCCTTTCGAGCAAACAAGGGCGCTACCACCCGATCGGGCAGACCATTAACCGAGAGACCATTGACGTCATCTCAACGAACGTCTTTTTAAAACGCTGCGTCGGCAAGGAAATTGTTACGAAACGAAACTATCCCGTCGGCAGCCACATGTGCCATGTGGTCGGGATCGTCAACTCCGTTGGCGAGGCCTTGGACGGAATTGAGCTTAAAATGGACGCGTTCCTAACTGGCACGGATGGAT
>JBBQIY010000290.1:0-2829 GCA_038325415.1 Kiritimatiellia bacterium | reverse complement strand
ATCCGAGTTACGAGGCCCTTGTGGTGGCCGCTAAAGACGGTGAAATCAAAGTCTTTTCTATCGATAAACCTGCTGCCATCTTCTTTCTCTCTAAACACAATGCCAGGAACCATTTCCGCGAAGCCTTTGTCCTGTACACAGGAAACTTCCACCGTGCGGTTCAAAAGAACAACATCGGGATGATCAAGCTTATCGAGAATGGTTTTAAGTCCATCTCCGCAAGCGAATACAGGGCTATCGACAGAAAATGGCTTGAGCCTCAAATAAAATTCTTGGATGTGATGTGGCGTTGGCGATACCGCTTTCTAGCTTTGGCGGTCGGCATCGTACTCCTTCTGTTGACTAACCTGATTTTGAGCCATCGCATTCGCAGGAAGTCCTCTGAACTCGTCAAGTCGCAGCAACTTCTGGCTGAAAATCACGAATTGATGAAATTGTTCCTCTTTCACTCTCCGATTTATACGTGCGTCCGCGAAGTCACGGAAACCGAAAACCGTTTCGTCATGGCAAGTGAAAACTTCAAGGACGTGACACCATTCTCCGGCACAGAACTCGTAGGGAAGACCGTACAGGAAGTTTTCCCTGAGGCGTTCACCAACGCGATGATCAAAGACGATAAGACCCTCATGCAAGAAGGGGGCATCATCAAAACAGAGGCTACCATAAACGGCCTTTATTTTTCAGTAGCCCAATATCCAATTCACTTGGGGGATCGCACGCTTCTCGCTAGCTACGCCACCGATATCACCGAGCGGATTAATGCAGAGAAGATACAGAAAGAAATCGAACTCCGGTACCAAGTGCTGACCGAGAACATGAAAGACGTGGTTTGGATACTGGACCCGGATACTCTGAGACTCCTTTATGCCAGCCCTTCTGTTTTTAAAGTGTATGGGTACCAAGCAGAAGAAGTTATCGGCGCCAAGATTACTCTGTCTCTGCTTCCGAAGCAAAGGAGTGCTGTCAAAGACCTTATTCGGTCTCGCACACAAGAATTCAAAGAAGGCAAAATTACGTCAGAAAATTTCTTTGTGATGGAGCTCCGCCAACCTCGCCGAGACAGAACTCTCGTGGCGACTGAAGTTATCGCGCATTTCTGGATGAATACAAACACGGGAAAGCTTGAGATTCACGGATCTACTCGAAACATCGAGGAACGCAAGCGCGCTGAAAATGAACTCAGGGAAAGTCGACGACGCTACGCAGCCTTGCTGGATCGGCTCCCCGGCATGGCCTATCGACGCGGCGTCGACACACAATGGACATTTGAATTTGTCAGCTCGGGTTGCAAGCTCGTCAATGGTTACACGGCAGATGAACTCACCAAAGACAAGAAAGTCTCCTACCTCGATTTGCTCAAACCCGAAGAAGCTGAGGAAATCAAAAAGAAATGGGATCGGGTTCTCCAAACACGCGCAAGCTTTGATGGGGAATATCAGATCATCGGCAAGCACGGCGATGTGCGCTGGGTATGGGAAAAAGCCGAAGGCCTCTACGATCAAAACGGAACTGTCATTGCTGTCGAAGGCTTCATCAGCGATATCACGGCCAGAAGGCATGCGGAAGCAGAACGGGAACGACTCATGAGCGCAATCGAACAATCGAGTGAGGCGATATCCATCACCGATTCGAACGCTACGATCGTCTACGTCAACCCCGCCTTCTGCAATGTTAGCGGCTACACAAGGGAAGAGTCCATCGGTAAAAACTCGAAAATACTTCAGAGCGGCATGCAAAGCCGTGAATTTTATCTGCAGATGTGGGAGGTGCTGGCAGGCGGAAAAACATGGGTGGGCCAGCTTGTAAACAAACGAAAAGATGGAACGCTCTACACCGAAGAGGCGACCCTTTCCCCCGCCTTCGACACCAAAGGAAACATCGTTAATTACATTGCCGTGAAGCGCGATATTACGCAACAGATCGTTTTCGCAAGCGAAAGAAGTGCCCTGCAAGCGCAGGTGCTACAGTCGCAAAAACTTGAGTCGGTAGGCTGTTTGGCGGGTGGCGTTGCGCACGACTTCAACAATATGTTACAAGCCATCATCGGTTATGCAGAAATGGCACTCGATCAGATTCCGCCAGACGCGCCGTTGCACAGCGACATCGAAGAAATTAAAGCGATCGCGTTGCGCTCAACAAACCTGACCCGCCAGCTTTTAACCTTCGCCAGGAAGCAACCCATCGAACCGAAGGAAACCAACGTCAACGCTGTGATTGACGGCATGATGAACATGTTACACCGCCTCGTTGGAGAAAATATTCAAATCGTCTGGAGTCCCTCTTCAGCAATTCCAAACGTCATGATTGATAAAGGTCAATTCGAACAGATTGTTTTTAATCTCTGCATCAACGCGCGCGATGCCATGAACAAGACAGGCCGAATCCAAGTTTTCACCGCCATCCATGAAATTCAAGAAAATGCGCCACCGAACCCTAATGGCCTCAAACCGGGCAACTATGTTGAAGTTGCAGTCCGGGATAATGGCGGCGGGATTTCTCCGGAAATCAGAGAACGCATCTTCGAGCCGTTCTTCACCACCAAGCCACTTGGACAGGGAACCGGACTGGGTCTTTCCGTTGTCTATGGCATCGTCACACAATGCGGGGGCACCATCACCCTGGAAACGGAGCTTGGCCAAGGGTCTGCTTTTAAACTCTTCTTCCCTGCCTTTTCAAGTGGTCAGACAAGCGAGATCACCTCGGAAGAACCCGAGACGCTTGAAAAGCAGATCCCTGCGACCATCCTCGTTGTCGATGATGAAATTCTGATTCTGCGGCCCACCCTGCAACTGCTGAAAAGCCTCGGTCATCAAGTCATCGCAGCCAACT
>JBBQIY010000289.1:0-2840 GCA_038325415.1 Kiritimatiellia bacterium | reverse complement strand
ATCGTAAGGAGTACGGCAAGACGGTGGATCAAGCGGTTCAAGCACTTCTCGGTGAGATCGGCGGCTATACATCGAAAGGCTCTAAGGTCGCGCTTTCTATCAACATCATCGTGAAGAATGACTTGGTCTATTATGGGATTGTCTCGAAGTTGTCGCGTATGCTTACGCAGAAAATGGCCGATCTCTCTGAAACTGGGGTTACAATGGAACTGAAAGATGCTATGATGGAGTGACTTATTCACACCGAAAGTCCGACCATGCGCGAGAGAAAGTTCACGAAGAAACCTGAAAAATCAAAGATCAGCGTTTGCATTATTACTGGCAATGAGCAGAAGGACATTCGCCGGTGTCTCGAGAGCGTGAAGTGGGCAGATGAGATTATCGTGGTCGATAGTTTCAGTACGGATGCGACCCTAACCATCGTCGCGGAGTATACGGATCGAATCTATCAGCACCGATGGCTTGGCTACATTGGTCAGAAGGCCGTGGCAAAAAGTTTGGCAAGAAACGAATGGGTTCTTTTTGTTGATGCAGATGAAGCCGTGTCGGAGTCGCTCAAGGCAGAGATGGCGGCTGTTTTCGAGAAAGGAATTCCCTCCGGAGTCAATGGGTTTGACTTTCCACGTCTCGTTTGGTTTCTCAACCGATGGATTCGCCATGGCGACTGGTATCCAGATGCAAAACTTCGTCTATTCAGGAGAGCCAAAGGGACGTGTTGCGGGAATGAACCGCATGAACGAATCGACATCGAGGGGATCGTCGGACACCTCAAGTCGCCGCTCTACCATTATACCTACGAGAATATCCAAGAACAGATCGGCACGATGAACCGGTTTTCATCGATCAGCGCCGTAGGGACGCCAAAGAGGTGGTCCACACGAAAAGTGTTGTTCGGATTGCTTGCACACGCACCGTTTCGTTTTTTTCGATGCTATATTATTAAGCTTGGATTCTTAGATGGCGTTCCAGGGCTGATCATCGCCGTGGCTTCAGCCTTCGGCACATTCATTAAATATGCGAAGTTGTGGGAATTCAACCTCCAGCAGAGACTCTTGCAAAAGAAGTGAGACGAGTGCGCGCCAACTTGAGGAGAGGGCGTAGGGCGTTGAGGGCAAGCTATTCCGTGGGTGGGTTCTGGCGATTTGATTTCTTGTTCGCCTGATGATGCTTGTCATCGAGCATCTTGGCTTGTTGCCGTCGCGAACGCCGGCGTTTCTGACGTCGAATTTTTTCGGATTCCTGTTGCCGTTTGCTCTTTTCTCCTTCAATCCGCTCGGCGATGCGTTCGCAGAGTTCCCACCGTGCATAGTATCGATTCAACGAGAGTGAGCGTGTTCGCTGGCACTTGACTTCGATTCCGGCTGGTGGGTATGAGATGAAGACGCAGGAGGACGTCTTATTAACCTTCTGCCCGCCCGGACCGCTACCTTGGACGAATTTTTCGGCGATGTCTTTTTCGTCAATGCCGAGTTCTTCCATTCGTTTTTTTAGCTTTAGCGCTCTATTTTCACTGAGGGGTGCGTGATCCATTTGATCGTGTTCCTGTTGTGCCTGCAGACTTTCCCCGTTTGAAAACGGTGATCACGGGGAAATGATCAGAATAGCCTTCGATATAGTAGTTTGCCGGTTTGTCCTTGATGCGGACGCGCCGATAGGATTTGGGTCGCCCGTCATCCGCTTCCCGCATTTCGGGCAGTGCAAAAGTTTTCGTTACACTGGAATTCGGCTTTTGGACGCGCCAATCTGGCCCGGGTTGATCTGAGGGCAGGAGCATGGAGGGGGGAACGATAATGGCGTCGAACGTGTTCCACACTTTGCGGCGAGCATAGTAGTAGGATCCTCTTTTATCGATCGGTATATCGCCTACGAGGTTGAAGAAAACGAGTGATTTTTCGGGCGCGGCATTCGCGTCGCTTCGTTCCGGTGAAACACCGAGACCTTGGGTCACCGAGGCACCGTCAATATCTTCATTGAGATCGCCTGCGATCATCAGGGACGCATTCGGATTTTGTTTAAGAACTTTCAGCGCCTCTTTACGAATATTCATCGCCTCGCCTGTGCGTGTGACGATGTTTTCCTGCATATCACCCATTTGCGATTTCAAATGATTGGCCATGACAACGACGGTGCTACCCTCGACATCGATCGTCACGATCAGCGTTCCACGTCTTCCGAATTTCCCAGAAAGCGTCGTGGACAGGATCGGGTAGCGGGAGAGAACGGCATTATCGATGCCGCGCGGATCTGGGGAGTCTATATGGCCGATATAGTTGAACGTCCATCCGTAATTCTTTTTGATGCGATCCGTTAACGCCTTGAGAACTTTGAGGTTTTCGACTTCGGATAGACAAATAATGTCAGGCTTCATTTTGTCGATCACCCACGCAAGGTTGTCCAGCTTTACCTCATAACGGTCAGGCGTCCAGCGTCGCCAGGATTCGGGGGTGAACTCCTCGTCCGCGCCATTGGGTTGGTTGGAAATGGTGTCAAAGAGATTCTCTACGTTCCAGGTGGCAAAGGTTAACTGGTCAAGGCTGACGGCATGGACGGCTAGGCATAAAAAAAAGACTAGGCTTAAGACTATATTTTTTAATCTCATGGACATATAAAATTTGAGTGTTCTAAAGAAACGAGAAGCGGCATAATTCTACAATAAAACACTCTGATAGGGAAGCCTGTTAAAACAAGTAGGTAAGGCCGGGGTGTGCGTCAACATAGTTTGACGCCCACAGGAGTCAGAAGCCAGGAGACAGGAGTCAGAAGTTGGAAATCAAGCACTTACGCGGAGTTAGACAAAATAATTCATGTCCCTGTTCTTGCGACACCACAGAAGAATGGCG
>JBBQIY010000288.1:0-2855 GCA_038325415.1 Kiritimatiellia bacterium | reverse complement strand
CTCATGCAAATCAGTGATTCTCAACGAGATGTATACAGTTTAACTCACATGGATACTCTTATACACAGGCGAATCTTTACACCGCGCGGCGCGACTTAAATAAAATTTCTATTGCATCAAACACCGAAATTTTGATAAGTTATATCGGATTAGCGCATTCCACACCCTCAAGGGATGGTGGATAAGATGTGCGGAAGCGAACGCCAAGGGAAACCTCGGCAAAGCGGATTCACCGCGACAAAGACCAGAAACGGCTTTGTCACAAGAAAAAAGGTGCAGTAAATTATGTCAGAACAGACACTATCCGGACTTTCCGTCCGTGATCTCATGACCGCCGGTATGCATTTCGGACACCAGACCAAGCGCTGGAACCCGAAAATGAAGAAGTATATCTTCGACAAGCGCAACGGCATCCACATCATCGACATCACGCAGTCCCTCGATCTGCTCGAGGAAGCACTCGAATTCGTGAAGAAGCTCGGCGAGACCGGCAAGAAGGTTCTCTTTGTCGGAACGAAGAAGCAAGCACAAGAAGTCATTGGGCTAGCCGCTAACAACTGCGGCATGTACAGCGTGACGAACCGTTGGCTTGGCGGTACTCTCACTAACGCACAGACCATTCGCCAGAGCGTACGCCGCATGCGTCAGCTCCAGGTCATTGCCAAGAACAACAATGGCATCCTCTCTGTCCATAAGAAAGAAGCGGCAACCATGCGTCGTGAACTCGATAAGCTTGAGCTCAACCTCATGGGCATTGCCGACATGGAACAGCTCCCTGGAGCTATCATCATCGTGGACATCATGCGCGAAACAAACGCAGTCGCTGAAGCCCGCCGCCTCGGCGTTCCCGTCGTTGCCATCGTCGACACAAATTGCGACCCCGATCTCGTTGATTACGTGATCCCGGGCAATGACGATTCGATCCGCTCGATCAAGCTCATCGTCGACTGCTTTTCCCATGTAGCGAAAGACGCGGTCGACTCTTACTCGCGCAAAGCAGCCGAAGAACACCAGCGTCAGGAAGCCGAACGCATCGCTGCAAGAGCTTCTGCTGACGCTTCTGGTGAATCCTTGGACAAGCCCCGCCGCCCCGCACGCCCAGCCCGTGGTGCTGCACCTGACAAGGGTTCTGAGAGCGACGACGCCAAGAAGAAGTCACGCCAGAACGACACCCGCCGTAGCACTGCACAGGCTGCAGCGGCAGCCATCAAGGCCCGCGCCGCAGCCGCAACCGTCTCTGAAGAGGCTCCTGCATCCGATGTGGCTCCTGTAGCCGACGAGGCTCCGGCCGTTGTTGAAACGCCTGCCATCGAGACGCCCGCCGCCGAGTAAACCACACCGATACAACCGCACGAATAACAGGATCTTTAAAAATGGTACAGATAACAGCAACAGAAGTGAACAAGCTGCGCTCGATGACCGGCGTCAGCATGATGGAGTGTAAGAAAGCACTCGTCGCGACGAATGGAGATGTCGACGCCGCCGTCAAAGCCCTTCGCGAACTCGGCGTTGCCGTCGCCGCCAAGCGCGCAGCGAAGGAAGCCAATCAAGGCATCATCGCCGCGAAAGCATCAGAAGACGGCAGCAAGATCGTCATGGTCGAAGTCAACTGCGAAACCGACTTCGTCGCCCGCAACAGCGATTTCGTCGCCTTCGTGAACACGGTGGCAGACAAGGCGCTCGCCATCGATGGCGACGTAGCTGAAGCGATGAAAGACGACCTCACCACCAAGATCTCCTCGATCGGTGAGAATCTCAAAATCCGCCGTTCAGCAAAATTCGCTCTGCAGGGCATCGGACGCCTCGCCTCCTACATTCATATGGGAGGAAAAGTCGGCGTTCTCGTCGAAATCAGTTGCGGCAAGGCAGAAACCGTTTCCAACGAGGCCTTCATCGAAGTCGCTCGCGACATCACCCTTCAGATCGCTGCATCCTCCCCTCAGTGGCTTGATCGTACGGAAGTTCCCGCAGACGTGGTTGCCTCCGAACGCGAAATCTATGCGAACCAGATGAAGGATCAGAACAAGCCCACCAACATCCTCGAGAAAATCCTCGACGGCAAGGTGAACAAGTTCTACAGCGAGGCTTGCCTTGTTGATCAGATGTTCGTCAAGGAACCTTCGATTTCAATAACGACACTCCTCGATCAGGTTGGCAAGAAGGTCGGCGACAAGCTGACCATCCGCCGCTTCATCCGCTTCCAGCTCGGTGCCTAATCGCCCGAAATTGAACAAAAGACCTCCTCTGACGTGAGGTTTTTTGTTCAGGGCTAGACCGTCATTGCCGAAACGGATGGAAGCAATAAATCTTCCGCTAAACTCCATTTAGACATTGACTGAATAGCCTCAATTATCACATAATACCAGCTTTATTTGCCCGCGAATCCGGTTACTCCTGCGGAAACCAGGGCGATACAGTCCCAAAAAGCACCAAGGAGCGTTGCACAGGCGAGGTCGAAGGATTCCCTCCCAGAGACAGTCCACCCTGCAACCGCCCATTTCGCAGTAAGAAAGAAACCCAGAATCAATGAAAACATTCGTACCCAAAGATCCAGGCGACAACCGCAGATGGCTTGTGGTTGATGCCAAAGGCCAAACACTCGGTCGCCTTGCGGTCGTGATCTCAAACGCACTCCGCGGCAAAGATCTACCGACCTTTACCCCCTGGATTGACACCGGAGCCTTCGTCGTTGTGACGAACGCCGAGAAAATCAAACTCTCCGGCACCAAGTAACAGGACAAGATCTACCAGCATTATACCGGCTGGCGCAGCGGTCTCTACGAAACAACCGTAGAGCAGATGCGCATCAAGCACCCGGATTGGATCATTAAGAAGGCAGTCGAAGGCATGCTCCC
>JBBQIY010000287.1:0-2943 GCA_038325415.1 Kiritimatiellia bacterium | reverse complement strand
AGTCAGACAAGTCGGACCTGTCAGACTCGTCAGACCAAAACCTCTCCCAAGTGGTGCCATCGTCTCCCAACCCTTTTTTTTGTGTTTTTCGTGGCTAAGTCCACACACTACCACACACCACATTTCGCATCTCAATCATTTTTCGACAAAGTTCGCGACACTGGGAGCATAGGCATCCTGCCTGTGCACACAAACAGGCAAGATGCCTGTTCTCCCCAGTAACTTATACCCCTATCCACTACCGCATCCGGTTAATCTTGTAATCTTGTCTAATCACAAAACCCTCAAGGAATCCCATTTGAAAAAACTCCTCCTCCTCTTACTCGCCACCGCTCTCTGCACATTTAACGCACGCTCGGAAGTTCCCGAGCGTATGCTTATTGCCAACAGCAACATGGAAGCCGACGCCGATGGCGATCAATGGCCGGACGGTTGGCCTAAATTGAAAGCTGGCGGTTCATGGGAACAGGAGGAGGGTAACCACTTCCTGCGCCTCACCAGCACTGAACCCGGTGCGACGGTGATGCTCTATCACGAGATCAACATTCCCGCTGGCGTCGGGGCCGTCGAACTCTCATTCCGGCAGCGCATTACGGGACTGAAAGTCGGCAAGCAATCCTGGTTCGATGCCCGCATCATGATGGACTTCATGAATGCGGCGCGCGAAAAGGTCTCCCCTTCCCCGCCAGCCCCGTATTCGCGCAAGGACACCGCAGGATGGGAACAGCGCAGTGTCACGTTCGCCATTCCGGAAGGTGCTTCAATCCTCAAGTTCATGCCCTCGCTTTTCAATGTCGCCGCCGGTACCTGGGATCTGGATGAAATCGTCATCCGATCCGTCGATCCGGCCCCGATCAAAGCCGCCGCTGACGCCGCTTCGGCCGCATACGCCGAGAAAAAGGCCAACGAGACGGCCAAGCACCGCGCTAAGGCCGCTGCTGATTTTGAGAACCATGGCTCGCTCATCGACAACGGCGATTTCGAGACGCCCGACAAGGCGAACACCTTTGCGGATGGATGGGGCAAACCCTCCGCCGAGACAAGCTGGGGCGAGGAGGGCAGCAACCGCTTCCTGCGCCTCGTCTCCCCAGCGCCGGACAAACTGGTGATGGTCTACCGGACCTACGACATTCCCGACGGCGTCGCCGCCGTGGAGCTGACGTGGCGCCAGCGCGTGAGCGGCCTCAAAAAGGGCAAGATGCCCTGGTTCGACGCCCGCTTCCTCTTCGAGTTCATGGACGTCTCCGGAAAGAAACTTTCTGATAAACCCGGCCCTTCCTACACGCAGCGCGACACCGATGGCTGGGTCGAGAAAAGCACGCGCTTCCTCATCCCCAAAGAAGCCGTCACGCTCGTCATGATGCCCTCGCTCTTCCAGGTCGCGGCCGGAACGTTCGACCTCGACGACCTCAAGCTCGTCCCCATCGATCCCGCCCCGATCCTCGCCGCAAAAGAGGAAGCGAAAAAGATTGAAGCCGCACGCTATGTCCCGCCGGAGACTCCCGATAAGTCCAAGTGGCCGCTTATGCTCAAGGTCGTGGGCAACCGCCTGCAGGACAGCAATGGCAAGGAAGTCTGGCTGCAAGGCGTAAATGCCGGCGGCCTCGAAACACTTCCGCAGGATATGCAGCCGACGAAATCCGTTGTCGTAGCGATCGACGAGTGGAAGGCGAACTGCGTGCGCCTCCCCATGAACGAAGCGCTCTGGTACGGTAAGAGCCCCTACCAGAAAGACGGCGGCGAAGAATATCGCCAGAAGATCGATCAGATTATCACGCTGGCCGCCAACCGCGGCGCCTATCTCGTCCTCGACCTCCATCGCTTCCGTGCCCCCAAACAGGAACACGCAGACTTCTGGAAAGATGCGGCTACCCGTTACAAGGATCATCCCGCGGTGCTATTCGATGTGTTTAACGAACCCCACGATATTTCCTGGGAAGTCTGGCGCAACGGCGGCTTTGTCGGCGACAAGGAAGCGGTCGATGAGTCGGCGTTTCTCTCTGCCGACGAGAAGAAGAAGAATCAGGGATTCGAATCAGTCGGCATGCAGGGACTCGTTGATGCCGTGCGTTCAACAGGCGCGAAGAACATCATAATCGCGGGCGGCATCTTCTGGTGCAACGACCTCACGGGAATCGTCAACGGCTATGCGTTGGATGACAAAGATGGCAACGGCATCATGTACTCTTGGCACACGTATAACTGGCATCCCGGTTGGGCACGCGTCATACCCGTTGCTGAAAAGTATCCGATCTTTCTGGGTGAAGTCGGTGCTGACATCAATAAAATGTCTTTCATCCCCGAAAACGATCAGGAAGATCCCTACACTTTCATTCCCGACATGCTGGGCTTCATCCAGAAGTACCGCATCAACTGGACTGGCTGGTGTTTTCACCCGAAAGCGTCCCCCTGCCTGCTCCTCGACTGGAATTACACGCCGACACCCTACTGGGGCGAGTTTGCCAAAGAAGCGCTGGACGGAAAGCAATTCGAGATGAAACGCATGCGGTAGCAGGTCTCTCACCCGTATTTAACCCGCTTGCCGAAACGATCATTAAGGCCGACAACCTTCACGCGCTGAATCAGGGAGCGAGCTGGCTTGGCGGACACTCGCCCGATGCCAACGACATCGCATTATGGGATGCTACTGTGGGCGCGAATACGGTTCTGCTCGGCTCCGATCAGAGTTGGGGCGGCATCGCTGTCGATGCCAGTCACAGTGGCAGCATCGCGATCAGCGAAGGCTCCACCCTCACGCTTGGTGCAGCAGTAACTAATCCGAAGTTCCAGCGATCTTCTCATAGGTCCAGAACTCACTAATTTTGGGAGTTTACGGTGTTTTGTGTCGCAAGTTCAATTCCCTCTTTTTTACCAAGTTTAATCTGGACTCGACGTCCACTTCCGTCTGGGAGGATGAGTCCGTTTTGGTTTATTTGCTCTAAA
>JBBQIY010000286.1:0-2997 GCA_038325415.1 Kiritimatiellia bacterium | reverse complement strand
AAGGTATTCGTGACCTGATACGTCAGCCCAGAATCCACATATTCCCATACAAGGTGCTCCTCCCCCACAGATAGGCTTTTAGAAAGTCCTTCCACGTATAGAGGTTCTCCCACGTATATCGTACCGGAAAAGTTCTTGCTCTTAAAGGCATCCGAATAGAGTGCAAGTCGGCTAGAGGCGGAAACCAACGTACCATATTGAGCATATCGAGGCTTATGCTCAGGACAAGGGCAACACTGCCCAGTGAACCAGCCGAATGGATAATAGCCAATGAGATCATTATCCGCGATTGGCATTTCCGAGTCACCATTATCGCCGATGGCGTTAACATCGTCATCATCATTGTTGACAGGAACGAGAATTCCGAAGGGAAGGCTTACGTTTCCGTCAAGCCGGAGTTCACCCGTGAAAGGGTCTTCTGGGCGTTCTGGTTCATCGTCTTCTAGCCATTTTGGATGTTCCTCTAGCAGAGAGCAATACGTGACTTCTCGTGTAACACTCCGTGGCGTGTTCATGCCTCCTGACAAAAAGTCGTAGGTCATCCAAGAAGTCCTCCCTGTGTAAGTCAGGTTGACTGTTTCCCCCGTTCCGTTCCACGGCTCGCTGTTCACCCACCAGGACCAGTTTCCCGACATCCCTTCAGGCGAGACAGATGCCTCAACGTGGATGTCGTCGCGAGTATGGAAACAGAGTCGCGCAGGCTCAATGAAGGGTACAGGTTGCGCGATCATACCAGACGACACTGTCCGTCCGCCAGAGAGCGTGCCGCCGCCGGAGAAGACAGGGTGAGGATTCTGGAATGCCGCAAAGGACGAGGCGACCGTGGCGGTCAGCGCTGCTGAGCAGTCGGTAGCGGCATACAGCGAAACCGGATACGCGATGCCCTCGCGTAACGTCAGTGTGTAGGAGGTTGTAGTAGTCCCAAAAATCATTCGATAGTCACCGACCGCAAGCAGTATGGGCGTACCTGAGAGTGATCGCAGTGTAAACGTTACGTCGAAGATTTGCTTTGAACCGTCTTCGTTTCCGGGGCGGTCGTTGAAATTAGTCGGAGATGTACCCGCGAGGACTTCTTTCCAGTCTTCCCAGCCGTCACCGTCGGTATCGATGTTGTTGGTAACGGAAGGATCGAGTCCTTGGAGAAGTTCGTTTGCCAAACTCAAGCCATCGCCGTCTAAGTCGGCGCTCGCATCGTTCCAGACAAGCGGTTGCACGTCCATCCCGTCTGGGATGCCATCGTTATCGCTATCCGGATCCAGCAGATTCGTTCCCGCTGCAAGTTCGGCACCATCGGAGATGCCGTCCATATCGGTATCCGCGAGATTCGGGTTCGTGTGATACAGGAGAATTTCATCCGCCGTGCTAATGCCGTCGCCATCGGGATCGGGATCGGAGGGATCAAGCTCGCTGAAGGCGGTCCAGTGGAGTGAAAACTTCGGGGAATTCGTGACGGCCGAGCAGAGTGGTGTGGTGACGATGTTCGTGCCGTCGAGGCTGTAGAGCGAGGCGCAGACGTGGTTCGTCTCAGAGCAATGCCAGTCTTCTGCGGAGATCAACGCGGTCTCACCGCCACCGTTGTTTTGCGCACCCATGACGAAGTCAGGGGCCAGGGGCCAGGGGTTAGGGATCAGGGAGCTGAAGTCATAGCGGTAGATGAAATCACCTGAGGGGAAGAGTTCAGTCTGGAAAGAAAGCGGCGCGTTCGTTGCACGTCCCAGAAGCGCATTCTGCCAAGTAAACCTAGTAGATCCTGAATCGGTAACATCGTACCAGAAAAGAGAATTCGTAATTCCTAATTCGTAATTCGTAATTGAATCCCACCGCGATTCCGGCGGGATACCCAGAACGGTTTGAAGCGGAGCGAGAAAAGCGATGGACGAGCCATCGGGCATCAAGCGTGCTGTCGGTGATGATTTCGTGTGCTTGAACGACAGTGTGCCGGAGGAGGATACATATACGGCATCGTAGTGGTTTGTCCCAAGTGGGAAGGGCGCGTTCAAGCCGACCCAGAAGCCATCTTCGGCCGCACCGCGCTTGAGCCAATTGCTGTGTACGGCGGCGTTCGTGGAGGCCGTTAAGTTGAAGGTTTCGTTCGTGACAACGGCGGTCAAGGCAAATCCAGCCAGTTGCTGGTTTTCAGTGAACAAGACGGCATCGGGAATGGAATCAAGTTGCTCGCCAGAATTCATGAGCACTGCTGTAGGCCGTGTGATTTTTTCCAAAGTGTTTGTTCCCGGCTTTGCCCCACCGTAAGCGATGACGGCCACCATGATAGATACAAAGGCGGCTCGAGCGACAATGGGCAGGCGTTTAAAGACCGCTCGCTCACGTTTGAACTCTTGAGCGCAAAGTGTGTTCTTAATAGCAAACGTGATGGCGATGGCTGAGCAGGCTACAAAAATCACGCTTCCAACGTCGGCCATGTCGGCGACGTTCGACTGCGGACGACGGTAATCCGAGACCCGTTGGATCGAGGTGAAGGAACCGTAGTCGTTTGCAAAATTGGAGGTGCTGTTCTCTTCGTTCATATTTACCTCAGGAGCAAGACGACTGCGTCGTTAGATAGTTTTACGGTGATCTGCTCATTCTGGGCATCAACGCCTCTGGCCGTGACCTTGAAGATGTTCGTCCGTACCCAATGCCACCTGCACATTGTTGGACGGCGTTGCGTCGAACTGGAGAGTCACATTGAAATGGCGGGTATTATCGGACCACGCTATCATGTGTACGTTCGTCGAGACCTCCGTGTCGGCGAATGTTGGAGCCGTAAGCTCCGAGACGGACAATGCATCTGCCAAAACTACTGCGGATAAGACAGTAGCAACGGTAAGAAATCTTTGTGAGAGTGATCGGATTTTCAGTATCGGAATCTTCATGGCATCTGTTCTCCGTAATAGCACTGCCGCCGACCTCCCCACCCATGAAGAGGGACGCATTTACTCACGTCCACCATCAGGCACCTGAGAGGCCCATAAAGGAACGCTTTCAATGCGCCCC
>JBBQIY010000285.1:0-3047 GCA_038325415.1 Kiritimatiellia bacterium | reverse complement strand
GGCCACGAGTTCGCGGGCGGCTTCTAGCATTTTCTCCAACTCGAATTCCGCGAGCGTAACCTCATTCAGAGGCGCAACGCAAGCAACCCGTGCTTCATCCTGAGCGTGGGCGAAGAGAAACGAAAGCGCTCGGAACGGCGTCAGTCCACAGGGATACTCTTGATGCAACGCGGCAACGTAGCCCGTGAGTGAATTTCGCGTTGACTCGAGTTCTTGAATTGCAAGCGGCCAATGGGTGGGCTCTGCAAAACTTCCAAACGCAAGTGACGTTGCAAATTGATTCAGGACATCAGTCTTGCCAGATTTATTGGAATGCAATTCAAGACAGAATGGCGCGAGGCCGATGTTCTTGAGGCGACGTTGGACGACTTCAAGTGCTGCACGTTTTTCGGCCACAAAAAGCACAGTCTTTCCTTCGGCAAGACAATAGGCAATCAGATTTGTGATCGTCTGCGATTTACCGGTTCCCGGAGGGCCATGCAAAACAAAATTTTTGCCACGGGCAGCAGAAATGACGGCCGAAAGCTGAGAGGCATCTGCGCTCAGAGGGCAGAACAACGCCGCAGGCTCCATGCAGGTGTCGACCTCACTGGGGCGGACAGCCTCAACTCCGTCGTCGAAAGCGGCATCTCCCTTGATGAGATGGGACACGATGGGGCTGGCACTGAGATCGGCAAGGCGTCTGTTCAGATCGTCCCACATGATGAACTTACTAAAGAGCAATCGGCCAATCCAAAGTTCCTCCACGATTTCCCAGCCTTTGATGTCGAGAATAGACTGTCTGAAAATGCGCAGAATCGCGGGAACGTCGAGTCCATTCTCGTCGGAGGGCGGAGGATTAAGACCTTCAATTGAACGCCCAAAATCGCGGCGTAGCATTTCAAGAAGCGTCACGTTCACAACGGCTTCCTCATCGGATCGCTTTAGCGTGTAGCCCGATCGCACAGACTGGCGTTCAAGTTGAATCGGGAGGAGGAGGAGAGGTGCCTTGTACACGTTGGCCGTTACACCGGAACCATCCACCCACTTCAAAAAACCCATTGCCAGAAAGAGCGTATTGACACCACCCTCTTCGATATCGGTTCTGGATTGGCGGTACAACTCTGTCAGTCGCTTGTCTAACTCTTTCTCATCCAGCAGCGACCGCAGACGCTTTTTTTCGAACGCCTCGGCAATTGCGCTCGCCATCGGATCTTCACCGCGATCATTTTCGACATGTATGAGGTTGCGAGGATCCGATGGATTTTCTCCGAAAACAGTTTGTCGGGGAAGAATTGAAAAAATATCGCCGGCGGCAAGTCGATCTTCGAGTGCTTCAAACTTCAACAGCATCATGGGAATCGCCTGTTTGGAATCCTTGAAATTCAGGAGTCGATTTCTGCGCGAAAGATCCAGCAACTTTGATCGCCAGCGGATCACGCGAGCCGGAACCGCAACCGTGGCGGTTTGTGTGCCTGACGAGGTGTTCGCTTCGAGCGTCGGTAGGGCTTCGTCGGTATCAACCTCGGTGGGGCGGACAAGACGTTCGATCACAGGGAGACCGGCCACCCCGGATAAAGGACGGATGCCGATCGCGCGAGCTTGCCGGACATCCAGCGCATGCAGGAACTCCAGATCCTCAGAAAGGTGTTTAGCTCCAGCGGCCAATGCAATGGAAAACTTACTCTGACTTCCTGCAGCCAGCGTGGTCTCCAGAACGGAAATTTCGTCCAGCTCGGCTCGTTTTCGTATGGATTGCAGGTCGTCAACAACCGCATCGGGAAAGTTGAAGTTCTGCAGGTGGCACCCCACGTAGGCATGACCCTTATTCAGCAGAATTAACGCATGGAGACCGCATTGCTCCATCATCGCTGCAAAGAGAAGTGAAAAATCAAGACACGTTGCGAACCCGTGCTTGAAAATTTCTTGAGGAAACCGAATGCGTTGACCTGAGGTTCCGAAGCTGGCTGGAGGCTCGGCATAGTTCACCCCCGATTCGAGAACGGTATCATAAATGCACTTGAGCATCATCAGAATGCGATTCTTGTCGCCCCGCTGATAACCATCGAGCGCACCTGAATCCGTTCGCTCCTTCAACAATTCAGAAACGCGGCCGAGGCATTTCATCACGTCATCACTGTTGGGTGTGATAAATGCCGCCAGCATTTCCGGCATGAATTCGCCACCAAACCAGTCATCATGCGGGCAAATCACGATAGGCCTTGCGATCTCAGCAAGCGGAGCGTTCGTGGTGCGATCAGCAATAGCGATCTTGATACTCCCGGCAATTCGTTCTGTTACCGATGAGAGGAACGTATGACTGAGGCATGGCACGAGGTCTTTGAGTTCAATCGTGCCCTCGGGCGTGATTTCTGAAACGACAAGTGAAAACGGTGTAAAGAACTCGGGATCGGACGTCACGGTCACACGCAAGTCGCGCAAAGGTTGCGTTCCAGAGTTTGTCAGGGAGATTGATCGGATTACGGACACCCCATTTTGGTGCAAGGCCAGTCCGACCTTTGAAATTGAGTCCAATGCCACCTGTATTGTGTCGTCCATGATCAAATCTCCTGAGAAGGGTGCGACGACTTATTTCGGCGATTCAATTGAATCCTAATCTTCAAATCCTGCATAAAATCGCACGGCCTTCAAAGCGTATTGTACCGTTTTTGTCGGGATAACCTCAAGTCATAACAGGCGGAAATTCAGAGGTCGGGAGTCGGGGTTCAGGTATAAGCATTGTCGCAAGCTTTGGCGTAAGTCGTCATTTGTAATTTGTAATTTCTTCTCACCCCTTTCCTTATCGAC
Source organism: Kiritimatiellia bacterium (assembly GCA_038325415.1). Taxonomy (GTDB): domain Bacteria; phylum Verrucomicrobiota; class Kiritimatiellia; order RFP12; family UBA3636; genus JBBQIY01. Next base: position 260 of record JBBQIY010000285.1, on the reverse strand, counting down.
AGAACCTCATGCAAACGCTAAAATCTTAGCCCTACATCTAAGTCCCTGTGCATGTAATCATAGGAGAACACTGATGAACCCATTCGTACCCGATCTCGCCAAAATGATTGACCACTCGCAGTTGCACCCGACGATGACGGATGCAATAATGGTAGCAAACCGTCTACCCTAATCGAATATTTTTAATTTACCTAACAGAGAGTTCTATGCGTAAGGTTGTAATAGTTGGCGTTGAAGGAAGTGGCAAGACTGTTTTAATG
>JBBQIY010000284.1:0-3075 GCA_038325415.1 Kiritimatiellia bacterium | reverse complement strand
TTTTGATCGCCTGGGTTGCTTTGTTCACCCCTTTTATTCCCAACTTAGCGGTTTGAACAACTAATTCTCCGATGATCTCAACCGATTCTAATCCGCGCCGAGCTGCTGCTGTTGTTTCATATTGCATAATTGAACCCTCCCCAAACGCTTGTGTTTCCACGATCCTTCAATAGATCAACCGTCGTCAAAACTTCACCGATCACCAAAACATTCAACAGTCTACGCCACAACATCTTTTCTGTCAATATTGTAATCTTGAATTTATTGTCAAGATTACAATAAGGCTGGCATTTCATCCATCACGTTATGTTGCGTGCTTTCGGATGACCAGCCGTAAAACTGCAGGAATTTGATCATCACGCAAGATTACACAACATAACGCCGCAGGTAACATAAGTCGTGAACTATATCGTGAACTATTCTGTGGAAAGTGGCAGCGGCGTCTCGCCGCTGGATAAACAGAGCCGAGACGGCTCTGCCACTATGCTGAAACAGAGATTGTGGCGAACCGGAACTCTGTGTGATTTCGTGATTAGTCAACAATTACTGACAACGTCAGCCTTGAGGCGATGAGTCCACTCCAGCGTTTTGTAAATAGTCCATAGAGCGACAACGCGACGAACGAAATAAAGCCCGTGTGCACGATGCATCCAATACCAGCGAATCCGAATGCGATTTTGGGTGCGTCGAGCGCATGCAGCACAAATGATGTAGCAACAGTATAGGACAGTAAGACTCCCAACAGAGCCCGTGTCCAGTTCCATATATCGCCAGGAGTTCTCATCTTCCTTTCGCCAACATGGCCTTCATAATTGACGTGAAGTTATCGATCCGACACAGGCTCCGTAACTGGCGCTTCAACTGGGGCGTCCGTCGGAACTTCTGGAGCCAAGGTGCCGTCACGATTGATGAAGCGGCCAACTGGGGGGTCTTCAATATAGACAGTGCGGAAAGAAATTCGTCCATTTTCGTAGGTGTAGATTCGGAATGAGGCTTGACGTCCCCAGAAGTCAGCAATGGCATTTCCGACAAATGTTGGAATGCCGTCGTCGTTTTGTTGAAGTTCGTCACGGTGGAAGTGCCCCGCGATCACCGCCTTCACATTCCCCTTTTTAAGGATGCGCCGCCACGCACGGTGGATGTCTTCAGGCCAACCTTCGTGAAGTGCATTCCCATAGAAATCGGGACCTTCCGGAACATGCGTGAACACGAACACTGGCTTATTGCCCGCCTTTTCAAGTTGTTCGCTCAGCCACGCCAACGTATTGAACTCAAGAATGCCATGCATATCCCTTCTGAGACCCTCGGTGCAAACGGCAATAAAGACGGCTTGATCGGTTTCATGCACCTGGCCTAGCGGGCCTATGTATTTTAAATAATTGGCCAAACACTCCTTCAGACGTCCGGTGGGATCCTTGCTTTTCATGGAAAGATCGTGGTTGCCCGGGGTACTGATCACGGGCTTCTTCACCAACGCAAGCATGTTGGAGATGGCGATTCCTGTTTGCTCGTTGTAAAGATTATCGGACGCAAAATCGCCAGTATGCGCAACGACGCTAATATCAAAAGGCAATGCGTTGATAGCCTCGATCGCCTGTCGGAATCGGTAGTCGTGAATTGGCTTCCCAAAATGGGTGTCCGTAATCTGCACGAAATAAATTGGCCCATCCTGTAGATTAGTAACCGATGTCGAAGCGCGCGCAGTCGAGAACCAGGAGAAAAGGGAAACAACGAGGGTTAAAGCAACGCCCACAAGGGCTCTTCTCTTCATTTTCATGTTAACATCCTTCCCAACGCCATACCATTAGAAGCCTTGAGCAACACAAACATGCTCGGCTTCAGCAAAGTTGATGCGACTTTTTGAGCCGCCGTACTATCAAGGGCCCGAAAGACATTCTCAGGCTTCATTCCCGCTTCTAAGGCCGCGCCCGCCATCCATTTCGACGACCTCTCACCGACAGCCAGGAACACGTCAATGGGCAAGCTTGCAACCAAACTACCTATTTCGCGGTGCATCGCTTCTTCGTAGTCACCGAGTTCAAACATGTCTCCGAGAATGGCGAGCTTCTTTCCGCCGCCTGAATCCAGCGCGGCGAAGGTCTCTACCGACTTCACCATGCTTAGCGGATTGGCGTTATAGGCATCATTGATCCAGACAACACCGTCGCGCTCGATTCGTTCCCATCGCATAGACATGCGCGGCACCGCAGCAAGCCGCTCGGTGATCGTCGCCCAACTAACGCCAAACTCGCGCGCCATGGCGAGTGCTTCGAGCGCATTCACCACTTGATGGACACCGGGTTGACCCGTAAAAATTTCATGTTCCTCGCCCGTGGCAAGGTCAAAGACCGTGAACCAGCCTGCATCGGCATCGTATCGAACTGCGCGAAAATCTGAATCAGCTTTCAGCGAAACGGTGACCACCCGGCATGGTGCTTGTTGCAAGAGGTAGTTAAAGTGCGGAGAATCCGCATCGAGCACCGCCACGCCATCGGCTGGAAGTGCGCGAAGCAATTCCGCCTTCTCGTCGGCAATTGCGCTTTCGCTTCCAAAGAACTCGATGTGCACAGGACCGACGTTGGTGATGATCGCGCAATCTGGCTTCATCAACTGCGCAAGATGGCGGATTTCCCCTGGATGATTTGTGCCGGCCTCAAACACGCCGAATTCGGTGTCCCCTGGCATGGCCAGAATGCTTTTCGGCAAACCCAAACCGTTGTTCCAGTTTCCAAACGTGCGTGCCGTTTTGCCGATAGCCGAGAGCAGATGCGCAGTCCATTCCTTCACGGTCGTTTTGCCTGCGCTCCCCGTGACACCCACAATCCGCGGATCAACCTTGTTGCGCCAGCCTTCAGCGAGATCGTAAAGCGCCTTCTGTGTATTCGGCACACAAAGCGCAGGTAGGTCGGATGGAACATTCGCTCCGACATCGACTAGCACAGCGCAAGCTCCCGCTGCAATGGCCTGCGCGGCAAAAGTATGGCCATCAAAATTCGCGCCTTTGATGGCGATGAACATCGCTCCAAGAACGGTCTTGCGCGTGTCGGTATACACGCCCGCAATTGTGGCAGGGTG
>JBBQIY010000283.1:0-3109 GCA_038325415.1 Kiritimatiellia bacterium | reverse complement strand
GGGACATGAATTATTTCGTCCAAATTCGCGTAAGTGCTTGATTTCCAACTTCTGACTCCTGTATTCTGTCTTCTGACTCCTGTGGGCGTCAAACTATGTTGACGCGCACCCAGGTCAGACGCCGCGCTCGCGATCTCGGCGCATTTGACGTGTTTCGCGCGGCGGATTGATTACGGAAGTCGATGAGGACGCATTGCCCTTGCTCTTTTTAGCACGCGTGCGGAGCAGTGCAACAATCGCAAAGACCTGCGATACCGTCCAGTAGAGACCCAAGGCGGCTGGGAATTTGTAGAACATCACCAGCATCATCACGGGCATCATCACCATCATCATCTTCTGCTGCGCAGGATCGCCAGCAGTTGGCGTCAAGTAGGATTGCAAAGCCATGGTTGCGGCCATCGCGATGGGCAGGATGTTGATTCCGAAACCAAAAACGTTCTGAAAGAGATTTTCCGGCTGCGAAAGATCTGCAATCCAGAGGAAAGGAGCAAACCGAAGTTCGACGGCGGAGCGCAACACCGTAAAGAGCGCAATGAACACGGGAAGCTGAATGAGCATCGGGAGACAGCTCGAGAGCGGATTCACCTTGTTTTCGCCATAGATTCGCATCGTCTCGGCCTGAAGCTTCTTGGGCTCTTCCTTATACTTGGCCTGAGCTGCCTTGATGAGCGGCTGTATCTCCTGCATCTTCCGCATGCTGTCAGCATTCCTCTTATTCACCGGATAGAGAATTAGGCGAACCATCGCGGTGATCAGGATAATGGCAATACCATAATTCGGAATCAGTCCATAAAGAAAATTCAAGATGTCCAACAACCCGCGACAGAAGAATGACCACGTACCAAAACGCATGATCTTCGTATAGTCGTCGCCGAGCTTGCGCAGTTCCGACATTTTTCGAGGGCCGATGAACAGCGAGTAGCTCCGATCCAAAGAAGCGCCCGGCTCCAAAACCGCTTCCGGTTGCACGAGTGCTACAGAAATCGACTTCAGAACAAACGCGCCACCTAGGGCGGATACCTGACGCTCCGCTCGGATATCCAGCGCGGAAGCTGGAACGGTAGGGGTCAGCACCTGAAGGAAGAAGCGCTCGCGTGCCGTAGCCCAGAGAATATCGCCAGGCTTGACAATCGATGCCGTAGCCGGGGCTGTCGGCGATAAAACCGTCGCCTTGCACCCACCCCCTGAAGCTCCGAACAGCGTCGAAAAACTAATTTTTTTTGACCCTTTGGCTATTTCGATCACCGGCTTCTTGCCGTCTTCGGTCACTTGCGCATCGATCGCAAGATCGGTGTCTGGGCCTTGATTCGAAACGAGGTGCATCGGGCCGAGCGCCAGTTTGTATCCGGGCACAGTGCAGGCTGCTGTCGCCGTATTTTGGATTTTATCGGCGACAGCGATTGCGTAGCCTTCCGCCAACGCGACCTGGCGCTCAAAGTGGATTCCACTGGGTGTCGTGGCGGTCATCACCGCTGACTTGCCGTCGGCAGCGACTTCAATAGCGAAATCGTTCTTTGCACTCAGCCCCGGCATGCCTTCAAGTGCGAGCGATGGCGCGCCAGAGAAGTCTAACTCAACTTTCCCATCCTCCGGCTTCATCGTCTTGTTATAGTCGAGTAGCGTAGCCGTCTTGACGCCACCGCCCTTCGACGTCAGGGTAATCACGACCACATTATTGCTGAGGGTAAAAATCGATTCCGGTATTTCGGGTCCCGTCTCAACCTGTGCCGCTGGTGCTGCCGAAAGAATCGTCTCCGAACCCACGGTTGAAACAAGATTCGTAGACGGGGGTGCTACGGTTGCAGCCAGCGCCGCCTCTGCCTGCTGAGCGGCAACCATTTGCTTCTGTTGCTGGCGCAGATATTCGTTGCGAGCCTTCGTATCTTCTCTTGAGAAATAAACAGAACCCAGTAGTGCGATTGCTAGAATCGCAACGATGATCTTTTCCTGCTTGTTCATGATTTCCTTCTAAAATATCCCGGCCAGTCAATAGGCACGGGGTCATAGCCTGATGGCCCAAACGGCCGACATCTCACCAGCCGACGAACGGTCAGCCAGAAGCCCTTTGCAAATCCGTATCGTTCTAACGCCTCGATGCTGTAATGAGAACACGTGGGGGAGAAACGACAAACCGCCCCGAGATGAGGCGATAGCACAATCCTGTAGGCTCGTATGATGAAAATAGCCAGCGTCTTCACGGCGTGCTTCCCTTCAAAATCCCCTGCCGACGACAAAGCTTAACCAATTCCTTCTGCACCTCAGATTGCTTCAGAGACAAGATTTTGCCTCTTGCGAGAACAACCATATCCCAAGGTGCTTCACTCAACTCGTTCTGTATAAGCCGGAACGACTCCCGGATCAGCCTCTTAGCCCGATTGCGGTCGACAGCGTCATGAAAAGTCCGTTTGGTGGCGACCACGCCCATTCTGCCCTTGCACGATTCCGCACGGCTGACCCATACGATGATGCTACGCCCAACCACTTCCCCGCCCTCATTGAAGATAGCCTGAAAAAGCTTATGGGCCAAAAGCCGTCGGCTACGCGGGAAAGTAAACAAGCGGTGCAAAGCGTTTTCCACTTTTGCATCGCCATTCCCTCCGGCAACCGACGCTTCGTTCGGCATTAATCCTGAACGAGTTTCGAACGCCCCTTCTGGCGGCGACGGCGGATGACCTTGCGTCCGCCGACGGTTGCCATGCGGGCACGAAAACCGACCTTGCGGATACGCTTGATTTTAGATGGCTGATAGAGTTGCTTCATAGTGTCTTTCCTGGAATGTGACGCGAGGGTTCTTCGCTTGCGAGATGAACTGGATAATTTACAAAAAATAGCGACTGAAGTCAACGGGTTTTGCTAGGAACTCCCCATTGCGCCTCTAAGCAGACCTCTAAAAGCCCTTTTCGAGGACAGAAATCAGATTTTATTCCTCGTCGTTCTCCTCGTCATCGAGTTCCTCCGGTTCCTCGTAGGGTGGGATTCAATTTAGTTGAATCCCACCCAGAATACAGAAGTCAGGAGTCAGAATACAGCATTGATTCTCAACACGTTATGCACAGTTGCAAACTTCTTCCGTGGTGTCACGAGAACAGAGACATGAATTATTTCGCCT
>JBBQIY010000282.1:0-3128 GCA_038325415.1 Kiritimatiellia bacterium | reverse complement strand
CAAACTTCTTCCGTGGTGTCACGAGAACAGAGACATGAATTATTTCGCCTAAATTGGCGTAAGTGCTTGATTTCCAACTTCTGACTCCTGACTTCTGACTTCTGACTTCTCTGCGCGTCAAACTATTTTGACGCGCACCCCCTCCATGCCGTGCCTAAAAAATTCTCTTGACCAAAACACCCGTGTTACTGTATAAAGAAACACATCGAAACCCACAGTGGGTAAATCGCAGGAACCAAAATGATCAATTTCATCACGACAATCCTATTTACAGAAGGATACGGATGGTGGCAGAATAGCCCCCATCGCTTGTCGTGCCTGTCGTGAATCAACTCTGATTCCTCAAAATAAGCACCGGCGATGACGAAGACTGTCATGCCGGTGCTTTATTTTACCCCCACAACTCTTTTAATCCAGTCAAGGAACAAGCTATGCTACTCGAAACATTCCCCTCGAAAGAAGAATTCGACCAACTCCTCAAAACTTCCTCGGTCATCCCTGTTGGCGTTAGAATCCTCGCCGACACCGAAACGCCCGTCTCGGTTCTCGCTCGCTTCGCTGACAAGAACGAAAATGTCTTCTTGTTCGAATCAGCCGATGGCGGCGAGCGCTGGGGCCGGTACAGCTTCATGGGCACCTCCGCACGCGCGATCATCACAGTGTTTCAAAAGGATGTCGTGATCCGGGAAGGCATCTCCGAAAAGCGCATCCCGCACCATGATGATCCCCTCGGCGTGCTCCGCGACATCATGAAGCCCTACCAACTTGCAGAAGTGCCAGGACTCCCACGCTTCTGTGGCGGTCTCGTCGGCTATCTTGCATACGAAATGGCGCACTTCTTCGAACCTCGCGTGCCTAACACGCTTCCCGCTGAACGGCCAATGGCAGAGATGATGATTCCCAATAACCTCATGATCTTCGATAACGTCAAGCACACGCTCACGGTTGTAGCACTTGCCTATAAGGCCGATGGCTCAGCAGACGACATCTACCACGCCGCACGCACCCACGTCGATGCCATGCTCAAGGAGCTGGAGCGCCACGTTCCCGACACCGCCAATGCCAACAAAACGCCGATCACCCTGCCACAGCCGGTCAATCCCCCTGAACAATACATGGAAATGGTGACGAAAGTGAAGCAGCACATCATGGACGGCGATATCATCCAGTGCGTCGTTTCGCAGTCCTTTGTTGGCTCCGCGCCCGACGACCTCGTCAGCCTCTACCGCGCCCAACGCTTCGTCAATCCTTCCCCATACTTGTTTTTCTTCAAGTGCCAAGGCTGCACGCTCATCGGCTCCTCCCCCGAAACCCTCATCCGACTCGACAACCGCACGGCAACGTTGCGTCCGATCGCCGGCACGAGGCCACGCGGCAAAACCGAACAAGAAGACCGCAAGTTCGCAGATGCGCTCTTGCAGGACGAAAAAGAACGCGCGGAACACCTCATGCTCGTCGATCTCGGTCGCAATGAACTGGGTCGCGTGTCGCTACCCGGCACCGTGCAGGTGACCGACCTCATGATCGTCGAACGCTACTCGCACGTCATGCATCTCGTCTCGAACGTCGTCGGCGAACTCGAACCGCAACACGATGCCTTCGACTTGTTCAAATCATCGTTCCCAGCCGGCACGCTCAGCGGCGCACCCAAAATTCGTGCAATGGAAATCATCGCGGAATTGGAAACGGAGCCACGCGGTGCTTACGGCGGTGCCTGCGGATATTTTTCGTTCGACGGCAACATGGACTTCGCCATCTGCATCCGAACCGCCATCGTCGAACACAAGCGCCTCACCATCCGCGCCGGTGCCGGCATCGTCGCTGATTCCGACCCCGACACGGAACAACTCGAAACCGTGAACAAGGCGAAGGGCATGGCCCGCTCGCTGGAACTGCTGAAACAAGTTCAAGAAAACGCAACGAAGAAAAACGGCTTATAATCTGGAGATACTACCATGATACTGATGATCGATAATTACGACTCCTTCACCTACAACATCGTGCAGTACCTGCGCGAAATGTCGAACGATGTCGCCGTGTACCGCAACGATGCGATCTCGGTCGACGAGATTGCCGCACTCAAGCCGGAATCCATCGTCGTCTCGCCCGGCCCAGGACGTCCCGACTCCGCCGGCATCTCGATGGAAGCCATCCGCACCTTCGCCGGAAAGATCCCGATCCTCGGCGTCTGCCTCGGCCACCAAGCCATCGGCGCCTGCTTCGGCGCGTCGATCATCCACGCAAAACGGCTGATGCACGGTAAAACCTCCGATATCACCTGCGATGGCGAGGGCCTTTTCAAAGGCCTTGGCAACAATACGTTCAAAGCCATGCGCTACCACTCGCTCGTCATCGATGAAACGACGCTTCCAGAATGTTTGAAGGTTAGCGCCCGCTCAGAAGATGGTGAAATCATGGGAATCCGCCACAAAGAGCTCGCGATCGAAGGCATCCAATTCCATCCCGAATCCATCATGACCCCCGTCGGCAAACGCATTCTGCGCAACTTCCTCAAGATGTAAGGGCGAATCATTATTCGCCCCTACCCAATATGAAAACCATCCTTAAAAAACTCATCGACCGACAAGACCTCACCGAAACCGAAACCTTCGATGCCGTATCCGCCATCCTCACCGGCAAGATGACGGAAGCGCAGATGGGGGCTTTCCTTGCCACCCTGCAGGCGAAAGGCGTAACCATCGATGAAATCTGCGGAGGTGCCGCCGCCATGCGCTCGGCTGCTGTGCGCATTCAATCACTCAAACCGAATACGCTCGATACCGTGGGTACGGGCGGCGATGGTGGCATGACCTTCAACGTCTCCACCACCGTGGCCTTCGTTGCTGCAGGTGCCGGTGCAACCGTCGCCAAGCACGGCAACCGCGCCAGCTCAGGACGCAGCGGCAGTGCCGACTGTCTCGAAGCCCTCGGACTGAACCTTCAAGCCGACCCCGAGATCATGGAGCAAGCGCTCAACGAGATCGGCATCGCTTTCCTCTTTGCGCAGTCCTACCACAAGGCCATGCGCTTCGCCGCAAGCGTCCGCAAGGAACTCGGCGTGCGCACCCTCTTTAACCTGCTCGGCCCTCTCACGAATCCTGCCGGTGCGCCATGCCAGCTCATTGGAG
>JBBQIY010000281.1:0-3132 GCA_038325415.1 Kiritimatiellia bacterium | reverse complement strand
TTGAAAACCGAAGTAGACCGCCTGATCGTGTTCCTCTTTCAAAAATTGCCAAATGCTGCTGTGTAGGCGATTCCTGTTGCTCATAGGTTTTCGGCTCACGTCGTAGGACTACGCCGTTGTATGTTTCCTGAATCTGCAACCGCCGAAGGCCGATCTTGACGTACTCTTCCTCCGCCTCGATGCCAATGGACTCTCTCCCCAGCATCTGCGCGACGGATGAAGTGGTAAACGTCCCCGAGAATGGATCAAGCACAAGGTCTCCAGGATTTGAGCTTGCCCTGATGATTCTGTCAAGAAGTGCTGTCGGTTTCTGCGTCGGGTGATTTTCGTATTCATCCATCCGATACCGAACCCGCGGAATAGTCCAAACATTTCCGGGAACTTTTTTGCTGTTGTACAGGGTCGGAACAGGTTTCCGGTAGTCGATCAACTTGCGAGTTGCACCCGTGTGGGCTTCAACAAGGATGTTATCGGCGTTGAACGTGTAATTATCTTTGTTCTTTACGCCGAAAAGGATTGGTTCGTAGAGCGAACCGTAGTAGTTCTTAGCCTGAACTCCTGAACTGTCATAAGACCACACAATGCGAGACAGAATAGTGAGACGTTGACGGAGAAAAATTTCAAAAAAGGCATGTTTTGGGTGGCGGTCATTACGTATAGGCTACCGCTTGGTTTTAGTTTCGCTATACAGAGTTCAAGCCACTGGTAACACCACGACAAATACGATTCATCGGATGGCCACCTATCCTTGCGACCGTTAAAGTTCTTGCCGATATTGTATGGTGGGTCGGCAAACACCAAGTCAACAGAACCGTCCGGCACCTCGGTGGCGAGAGCCTCTAGGGTATCTCCCCAGATGATTGCATGCCCGTTTTTTTCGAAAATGTTCATGTTGTTATCCTAATCAAGCTGCCACCTAATTTGCTAGCGTTGCTTCTTCGGCCAATATCTTTATTGAACCGACTTCAAATAAGTATGGTTTCAAATAAATACGGGGATCGTACTGTTTTCAGGATCGTCTGTCAAGCGAGTGAAACATGGGGACTTTCCATATCGTTTGGAGCTCTTTTTAGCGATTCAAAATATGGAGGGCGAGACTGTGGCGAGCCGCTCTATCTGGCCTTCGATGAGGCCAGCCTCCTCCGCAATCAACGATCGCAATAATCGAATGCCGCACCCCATGCCGAATCGATATTTGTTATTCTTTTACTTTCGATTTTGACTCCAAGAAAGTGGCGATGGCAGCGGCCAGCGGTTGCTCACCAGACGGCATTTTATCCTGGCCCAGATGCCAGATAATACAACCGCCCAACCCCTGCTTCTGCAAGAAGCGCAAGCGCTCGGTTATTGCTGCGGGATCGTTGTACGACACAAAATAATCTTCCTTGGAATCGACATTGTCAATCGAAAGATAGGGCGTTTGCGTCACGGTGTCGAAGTGGACTCGTTCGGGCTTAAAGAAGCGGCTCATGATTTCAGAGTAAGCGACATCATTCTCTAACGTGGGTGCGGTTTCCCAGGTTTGTTGAGGGGCCGTCACGCCTCCAGTCGGTGTGCCAGTACCTCCCTTCCACACATCGCCATGAAAAGCCAAACCGATGCCCAGTTTTTCTGGTTTCACGCCTGCAGTCAGAAAATTCGCGGCATTGTTTTGAATGGACGGAAGTTCGCGTCCTCCCTCGAAATGAAGACCGCCGTTGTAAAGCGGCGAACCGTGCCAGGTGAACCAACCCTCCCACGGCCCGGCGAGCACGTAGGTCATCAAATTAATTTGGTCAAAATTCTCCTGCAAGCCCGCAAAGACCTCCCCGACCGTCTTATTTTCGAACGGGTCTGGCCCCGTGGCTGCGGTCAGGAGCGATTGGGGATTCTTTTGCTTCAAAGCAGTACGCAAGAGAGGCACAAAACCCTGAAAAGATGCATTGTCTTTTTGCACCAAAGGCTCCCAGTCTAAATCCACGCCGTCGTAGCCGTATTGAGTCACGAGAGCCACGATATTAGTGATAAAGTGTTGGCGGATGGCCTCGGTGGTGGCGCCCCGGAAACCTTTGGCGGTATTGGCGCCGCCGAGGACGAGCAGGACTTTCTTGCCCGAGCCATGAGCGGCGTCAACGGTGGCTTTGATATGAGCGGGGGAAAGGTTGAAGTCGGCTAACGTGATAGAGCCATCAGGATGGACAGTACCCGCGAAGTGAAACAGGTGGGTGATGGCATTCCAAGGCAAGGCCGCTGGTGGAACTTTTTCTTGTACCCAACCCGGGTAGTAACCGCTGACCCAAATCTCGCGGGCCTGAGCCGGCAGCGTGACGAGCCACAAGCTAACTCATAGATAAAAAATAATGTTTCTCAGAGGTCTCCAATCCGTAATTCCTAATTCGTAACTTTCATTCTACTCCCTATCCTAACTGTGCCCAGTCGCGGATGGAACGCATATCGTGGCAGAGTCGGGGATAGTCAAGCGTCTTGAACTCGCCATCGTGATAAAGTATTTCGCCATCGACAACCGTAAGCCGGTTCTCCATGCCCGAAGCGGCATAGACAAGATTTGAAACGATGTTGTGAACGGGTTGCAGATTCGGGGTCGTAAGATCCATCGCGATGAAATCCGCCTTCTTCCCCTTTTCGAGTGAACCGATATCCGGATCATGAAGCGCCGCCGCGCCGCCGCGCGTGGCCATGTCGAGAATCGTCTGCGCGGGCATTTCAAGCGGATTCAGCTTGTCAACTTTTTGCAAGAGCGAGGCAAGATACATTTCGCGGAACATGTTCTGCGCGTTATTCGAAGCCGGACCGTCCGTCCCAATGGATACAGGAACGCCATGTTGCAACATCATCGCCAGCGGCGCAACGCCGGATGCCAGCTTCATGTTCGACGCAGGATTATGAACAATTGCGCAACCGCATTGCGCCGCAATCTCGAGATCGGCGTCATTCACATCTACCATGTGGAAGAGCGTCGTATCATTCTTCAAAATGCCAATCGAGCGACAATAATCGACGGGTCGCATGCCGCGCGTCGCCAGACAGGACTGCGTCTCGCCTGTTGTTTCCGATAAATGCAGACCGAAGAGAAAGCCCAACTCATCAGCCAGTGCGCGGCAGTGCTGGAGAAGTTCCGGTGTTGTGGTATAG
>JBBQIY010000280.1:0-3135 GCA_038325415.1 Kiritimatiellia bacterium | reverse complement strand
GGACGAAATAATTCATGTCCCTGCTCTTGCAACACCACAAAAAATGATAAAATTGTCCATAACATGTTGAGAATCAATGCTGTATTCTGACTCCTGACTTCTGTATTCTTGGTGGGATTCAACTAGATTGAATCCCACCCGATGGGGTGGGGTGTGATTCAACTTTGTTGACGCGCACCCAGTATTTCGGATTAATAAACAGCCACCTTGCACACGGTCACACTCTCTGGTAAAATCCTCCTATGTTAGTCGGCTAACTCCTTAACCCTGATACTGACAAATTTTAGTACACAACTCCTTAAAACAGAAAACCATCTATGAAACAAAAAATCAACTGGGGAATCCTCGGCGCGGGTGCCATCGCCCACGCCTTCGCTGATGGCGTCTCTCGCTCAACAACCGGTACGCTCAAGGCGGTCGGCTCACGCACGCAGGAGAATGCCAACGCCTTTGCGGCCAAGTGGGGCGGCCTGAACGCCCACGGTAGCTACGAGTCGCTACTGGCCGATCCCGAGGTCGATGCGGTCTATATCGCGACCCCGCACCCCATGCATCCTGAATGGGCAATCAAAGCCGCGGAGGCGGGCAAACACGTTCTCGTCGAAAAGCCCATGGCCATCAATGCCTATCTGGCTCAGACGCTGATCGAAGCCGCCGTCGACAACAAGGTCTTCCTTATGGAAGCCTATATGTACCGATGCCACCCGCAAACAGCCAAACTCGTCGAATTAATACAAGCAGGCACCATCGGCAAGATCGCCGTCGCCGAGGCCTCGTTCAGCTTCCAGTCCCAATTTTCACCCACATCGCGCCTGTGGGCTAATGCCTACGGCGGTGGGGGCATTCTAGACGTTGGAGGCTACACAACGTCCATCCTCCGACTCATCGCCGGTGCCTCGATGGGACGCCCCTTCGCCAACCCCGTTCAGGTAACAGGATCTGGCAAGCTGCACGAGGAATCAGGCGTCGACAGTTGGGCCGTTGGCACGCTCGCCTTCGAAAACGGCCTTGTGGGTACCATCCGCACGGGCATCGCGATCAGTACCGAAAACGTGGTCCGTATTTTTGGTTCAGAAGGTAGCATCATTGTACCGGATCCCTACGTCTGCGCACGCAGTGGCGCCATGAACGGTCGCATCATCGTCCGCCGTCGTGGACAACCCGAAGAAATCATCGACCTACCCTCGGCCGTCACCAGCTACGCCTACGAAGCTGACGTCTGCGGCCGGGCCATTCTCGCTGGCCACCAGCAAGCCGATGCTCCAGCCATGACATGGGAAGATTCGCTCGGTAACCTCCGCACGCAAGACGCTTGGCGCCAAGCGATCAACCTCGTCTACGAGCAGGAGAAACCGGAAGCCCTTGGATCGCTCACGCCCGCCAATCGCCCCCTCACCCGGAAACCCTCGGCCGTTGCGCCCGATGTGCGCCTGCCTGGACTTGACAAATCCCTCTCCCGCCTCGTCATGGGCGTCGACAACCAAGCAACCATCGCACACGCTACTGCCGTCTTCGACGACTATTTCATGCGCGGCGGTAACGTCTTCGATACGGCGTACGTCTATGGACGAGAGCGCTCAACGTTGCTAGGACGCTGGATCGCGGCTCGCGGTGTCCGCGACCAGGTCATCGTCATCGCGAAAGGCGCGCATACCCCCAATTGCAACCCAACGGCACTCGTCGCGCAACTCGACGAACAACTCGGCTGGCTCGGAATCGATTCAGCCGACATCTACATGTTGCACCGCGACAATCTCGACATTCCCGTCGGTAAATTTATCGATGTACTCAATGAGCTTGTCAAAGCCGGGAAAATCAAAATTTTCGGTGGGAGCAATTGGTCGATTGATCGTGTGCGCAAAGCCAACGCCTATGCGAAACGAAAAGGCCTACAAGGCTTTTCCGTGTTATCGAACAACCTTTCGCTCGCTGAAATGGTCAACCCAGTCTGGGGCGGCTGTCTGCATGCGCACGATGCCAAGTCTCGCGATTTCTTGAAGAAAACGCAAATCGCGCTCTTGCCATGGTCAAGCCAAGCACGAGGATTCTTTGTGCCATCACGCGCACAGCCTGATCTTCTGGACGACCCTTCACTCGTCAAAACATGGTACTCCGAAGCCAATTTTAAACGACAGGCACGTGCCATCGAGCTCTCCAAGAAGAAGGGATGCGAACCGATCAACATCGCCCTTGCCTGGGTGCTTCACCAGCCCTTCCCGGTCCTGCCGCTGATTGGGCCACGTCAACTTTCCGAGACACGTTCCAGCTTCGCCGCGCTGCCCATTAAGTTGACCGCCGCCGAATGTCGGTATCTTAATCTGGAAATCTAAAGCGCCTAACCGTATTTTATGACAACAACGAATCTTTCGAAGCTTGACCGTAATTTTGAAGTCCCCGAAGTCGCCGATGGCTTGACGTGGTATGATGCAAGAGGACTCGATATCGAGGGCTGAGGCTGGACGAACACCGAGTCGCCCTTCGACCGCCTTCCGACACGCGCACAAAGCATCGTCCGCTCACGACCGAACTTCGCGCCGGCGAAAAGCTTTTTCAGCTCTACTTGCCACTCTACAACGGGACAAAGAAAAACTGGGGACAGACCCCAGAAAAAGCTTGCGGTGGGAGATTTGGGTGTGGTAGATTGAGGGGCAGACGGAAGGGAGCGGAGGGGGAGGTCGTTTATAGGTTAAAGGGGAGGAGGGGATTATGAGAACAAAAAGGATGATTGCAAAGAGTGATGGTTATTATCACGTGATTAGCCGGATTGCGGGGCAGGAGTTTTTGATGGATGCCGATGAGAAGGATGTGCTGATGCGGCTGATGGCCAATGTGGCGATGTTTTCGGGTGTCGAGGTTCTGACGTTTGCGTTGATGGATAATCATTTCCACCTCTTGGTGAAGGTTCCAAGAGCTCACGAGGTTGATGATGTGGAATTGGTTGAAAAGATGCGTGTGCTCTATGGCGATGTGAAGACGGATCGTATGCTGAACGAGTGGGAGGCGTGGGATCGGAGGGGACTCTCGTTTAAGGCGATTGATGCCAAAGCGGCGTTGCGTCTACGCATGTTCGACCTCTCACAGTTCTGCAAGACCCTAAAAGAGACGTACTCCATGTCGTATAATTTCCGTCACAAC
>JBBQIY010000279.1:0-3141 GCA_038325415.1 Kiritimatiellia bacterium | reverse complement strand
AGGCGACACAAGCCAAAATCAGAGCCGCAGGGCTTCCTGAACGCCTCGCTCAGAGAATTGCATTTGGACGTTAATGTGTAAAATGAATCTATAAATAGGAGTTCAATATGAAACTGGTGAAGTCGGGTAGAATGTTGTTGGCTGGATTAAGTGCAATTGGGTTGCTCATGACGCCGCTTTTTTCCGGCTGTGATAGCGGTGGTGGTGGAGGTGGAGGAGGAGGAAATGCCGATGTTGGAGACAACGACCCCAATCTGGTTGCTTGCGTCGGCGATAGCCTTACACAAGGGTATAATTGCGTAGGGGATCCCTACCCAACACGTCTCGGGGCCATCTCCGGTAAAACCGTTCTCAATTTTGGAGTGGGCGGCGCCAAGAGTTCCTACGGCAATTCTATCATCTCATCCGTTGTCGGCCGTAAACCTGGCTATGTCTGCATCCTCTTCGGGTCAAACGATGCCGTTGTGGGGAGAGACCCCGAGACGACCAAAGAAAACATCCGCGGAATTATCGCCGTCTGCAAGGCCAATCATTGCGTCCCGATCGTCGCGACACCACCCAAAATGATCGGTCAACATTCGCTCTACGACGGCACGGCGGCGCGTACAGCCGAAGCGATCCGTGCCCTAGCCAAGGAAGAGGGTGTAGCCCTTGTCGACCTCTACACGGCATTCGGCGACGGCACTGCCTACCTCGGGAGCGATGGACTCCATCTCAGTGACGCTGGTGGCGATTTTATCGCGCAGAAGTTCAACTCGAAACTCTAGACCCACTCTCGAACGCCAGTCGACGAAAAGGATAACGCGAAATGCCCTACTCAGCCAGCGATACACGCTATAGTACCATCCCCTACCGCCGATGCGGCAAATCAGGACTGAAGCTCCCAGCCATTTCCCTCGGCCTTTGGCAAAACTTCGGCGGAACGCGACCCTACGAAACCAGCCGCGCCATTCTGAGAAAAGCCTTCGATTTGGGCATCACCCATTTCGACCTCGCCAACAACTATGGCCCCCCTCCCGGCTCAGCCGAAGAAACTTTTGGCAAGATTCTCCGCGAGGACTTCCTCCCTTATCGCGACGAAATGATCATCTCAACGAAAGCCGGCTACACGATGTGGTCCGGCCCCTACGGCGATTACGGCTCACGGAAATACCTGCTCGCCTCCCTTGACCAAAGCCTGAAACGCATGGGACTCGACTACGTTGATATTTTCTACTCCCATCGATTCGACCCAGAGACGCCGCTGGAAGAGACCATGGGCGCCCTTGCATCCGCCGTGAAAAACGGAAAAGCAACGTACGCGGGAATTTCCTCCTATAAACCAGAGCAAACACGCGAAGCCAGCAAGATTCTGCGCGATCTCGGAGTTCCTTGCCTGATTCATCAGCCCTCCTACAGTATGTTGAATCGCTGGATTGAAAACGACTTGCTGAGTGCTGCTGATGATTGTGGCATGGGCATCATCGCCTTTTGTCCCCTCGCCCAAGGTCTGCTCACATCCAAATACGCGTCAGGAAAAATTCCGTCTGATTCCAGAGCCGCTAGCAATGGGTCACTCAGCAAGCAGCTCACTCCCGAACTTTTCCGAAAATTAGCCAGCCTTACGGATGTCGCAGCCGCAAGAGGTCAATCGCTCACCCAACTTGCCCTCACCTGGGTCCTTCGAGACAAGCGGATGACATCGGCTCTCATCGGCGCTAGTTCGCCCGAACAGGTCGTCGAAAACGCTGCGGCAGCAAGCGCGAAGCCGCTAGAACAAGATGAAATCGTGGCGATTGACAAAATTCTCTTATAAATAAATCCGGTGTGGAGATGTCTGAAGAACTCGTGGATGCCTGTCGACCCAATTCTGAAATCAAGCGCGGCAGAAATAAAGCCCGCCTGAATGTCTTCTGTGCCATCTCACTGGCTTTTGCCACGCTTGTCGTTGCCAATTACTGCGCCTCTTTGCTTTATGCCCATTGGCAATTCGACAGCAATTCCAATGGGGGACTCTCCCCACGAACCCTCGAGTTTCTTCAAAGCAGTCAAGGCGAGATCAGAATAACTTCCCTATTCGAAAGATCCAACCCCTATCGCAAAGCGGCGAAGAACCTGCTTAAAGAATACGTTGAAGCCGCTGCGCTGGTTCCCGGGCTTGAGATCAAAGCGACATCCCTGGCCGTCAATCACGACCTTGCCGCAACGGCTACGATGATGCGCCGCTTCCCTGTACAGGCGAACTCAATCGTCTTTGAATACGGTCAGCAGTACCGCATTGTCAGTGAAGACGACATGGTCAACACCGAAGCCGACCGTCAATGGGTCGATGAAGATCGGCCGGGAAAGAAGCTCCTTCTATTCAGTGGTGAACGTGCCTGCACCACCGCTCTTGTCAAACTGCTTCATCCGATGACCTCTGCCGCCTATTTTGTCGAGGGTCACGGCGAATACGATCCAGACAGCCCTCATCAGATCACCGGCGCGTCCGACGTCTCCCATGCGCTCACCCTGAACGAGATTGCTGTCAAGAAGATCAATCTTCAGCAAAGCGGAGCGATCCCTCAAGACTGTGCTGTACTGATCATCGCGGGCCCGAGAACCATGTATGGGCCACACGAGCTTGAAATAATTTCATCTTACTTGGCGAAAGGCGGAAAAGCCATGATCTTAATCGATGACGCTTACGCCGGTGGATTGACAGCAGTCCTCGAGAACTGGGGAATTCAGGTCACACCTAGCGGTAATTCAGATTTAATTCAACCCCATGTTTCAACAACGCTTTACGGCGACCACCCGATCACAGCCCAACTTAAAAATACGATGACGTTCTTTGCCAATCCTTGTAGGATCGATACGACCGCATCAGACCCAATTCGCATCGAAAGCGCCGACAAGCCCAAAACGACTCGGCTGATTATGCTTTCCTCAAAGGACTCCGTCAGAAGTCAAGGCGAGACGGTGAACCCCATATCCATCGCGGCCGCCAGCGAAATCGGTGGCGCCACCTTGACAGGTCGCCGGCATAACACCCGCCTTGTGGTCTGCGGGGATTCGGACTTTATCTCCAACGCGATGAACCCAAAAGGATTTGCTGGCAACACCGTTTTCTTCCTCTCAGCAATCGAGTGGCTAATCGGGAGACACGGGCGCCCGGCCTCC
>JBBQIY010000278.1:0-3148 GCA_038325415.1 Kiritimatiellia bacterium | reverse complement strand
GGATGCCACCAAATCAGTGGAAGCATGAAGGGGCCGACGCAAAGTGCGCACAGGACGACAAAGGAGGTTTTAAAATAGTAGGGTAGCGCTGGGACAGTCGATACCGGTGCCAAAGGTGGCGGCGTAATAACCCTGCCATCGAGGAATTCGCCACAATGCTTACACTTAATGGCTTCGTCCTGGATTTCTTCTGCACAAAACGGACACTTTTTCATGTTATCCTTTATTTCTGAACGGTGATGACAAAATGTGACATCATCAAAACATAAACATTGTAGCATATTGATCTATTTGAAAAAAGCTTTGGATTGCGCCAGACCGCGCGTTCCGCGACGCGACGCGCCAGCCAGGCGCTGTCCATGGGTATGAGTCGATCAGGCGTCGTTCGCGTAATCAGTTAGGGACCAGAAAGGAGTGCTGTAGTCACTGGTAATAGCTGCAGAGCGCAGGAAGAACGCCGTGTCTACTCAGCGCTGCCGCTCGTGCCTCGCCAGTTCTTGCGTGTGGCAAGGTGATTGCCTTGAGCCGATTCCTTTGCCTAATCGGACTTGGCCTACCAAAGGAGCGGGGGTTTTCCAACCCCGTCGTAACGGGGACAGGAATGTCCCCGCTCCGTTGATACTCGTGTCTTTATGTTGTGATGACACACGAATAGAAGCGAAATTTCGTGTAAGTCGTTGGGAACCAATTCTGTATTCTGACTCCTGAATTCTGTGTGATTGCAACGCTTTGCGATCACATTTTGTCGTTCATCTTGACACGTCGCCCCTACTTCAGCTATCGTTTACCACGACTGCATTTCTCTGTCCGGTTCTAGCGGACGCGTGCTCGTGTTGCGTGGACAGCAATTTCTTGTCTGACAAACTGCGCAAGACTGGGAAAATCGTTTAGTGAAGGAGTAATCATGATAACTGAAAAACAGATTTTAGAAGCCCTGAGTCAAATCATTGACCCAGACTTTCAACGTGATATCGTGTCATTAGGTTTTGTAAAAAAGCTGAAGATCGAAGGCGGTACGGTTTCGTTTGAAATCGAGCTTACAACACCCGCTTGTCCACTGAGTCCTGTTTTTAAAAAACAAGCTGAGGATTATGTTGGAGCGCTTCCAGCGGTTGACCACGTCAAAGTCACAATGACGGCTCGTAAACGCGAACCGCATCCTGGACAGGAAGAAGGCGGCCTCGCCAACGTAAAAAATATTATTGCAGTCAGCTCCTGCAAAGGCGGCGTTGGCAAATCAACGGTCGCGGCGATGCTGGCTCGCACACTGAATTCCCGCGGCATTCCCACAGGCCTACTTGATGCCGATATCTATGGGCCGTCAGTTCCGACCTTGTTCAACGCGCATCATCCCGAAGTACTTGGTAACGAGAAAGAACAAATTATTCCTGCCGAGGTTGATGGATTGAAGCTGATGTCGTTTGCGTTTCTCGCGGGCGACGGCCCGACCGTCTTGCGCGGGCCGATGGTTTCACAATACATACAGCAATTGTTGCACAGCGTAGCATGGGGAGAACTCGATTATCTTAGTAAGGAGCTTGCAAAATGAAACCATCAGAAATGCTCTATGAAAAATTGAAAGATGTGCAGGCCGGAACATCGGGTCCGTACACGATGGAACGGTGCATACAGATGGCTCCGCTGGTTGATGAGATCAACCGGTTAAAGAAAGAAAAGAACGCCGTGATTCTGGCGCATTCCTACGTGCATCCAGAAATCATCTACGGCGTGGCGGATTTTACTGGCGACTCTTATCAGCTCAGCAAGAATGCCAAGGATACCAGCGCAGATCTAATCATTTTTGTTGCCGTGAAGTTTATGGCGGAGACTGCCAAGGCGCTTAATCCCAATAAAGAAGTGCGCATTCCAAGTCGCCTCAGCGGTTGCTCGTTAGCCGATTCGATTACGGGTGCCGATGTGCGTCGCCTGAAAAAAGAGCACCCCGGCTTCACCTTCGTCTGCTACATCAACACCTCCGCTGAAGTGAAGGCCGAGTGTGATGTCTGCGTCACCAGCTCAAACGTTTATGATATCGTCGAACGTATTCCGTCCGAGAAAATTTATTTCCTGCCCGACAAGTTGATGGGTGAAAACGTGCAAGACGAAATGAAGCGACGCGGCGTCAAAAAAGATATCCGCCTTTATGACGGCAACTGTTATGTCCACGCCGAATACGATGCTGAGCGCGTTAACCGCCTGCGCAAACAGTATCCCGACATGAAAATTCTCAGTCATCCAGAATGCAGCCGCGATATCATCGAACAGTCTGATGTTGTTGCCAGCACCACCGGTCTGATGGACTACATGCGCAAGGATGAAAGTGGAAGCGCGTATTTGTTACTCACTGAGTGCGGACTCACTGGACGTGCACAGGTTGAAATGCCAGACAAAACCTTTATTGGCCCCTGCTTCGAATGCAAATACATGAAGTCCAATTCGCTCGAAGCTATCCGGCGCGTCTTGGTGAATCCCGATCCGGAAGACATCGTCGAAATTTCAGACGAAGCGCGTGAAGGCTCGTTACGTTGCATCGACGCCATGTTTCATTACGCTGAACTAAAATAGTTTAAAACAATACGAATAAGACTTATGAAAATTCAAGTTCCTGTCATTGCCACAAAAGATGTTCTCGTCATCGGTGGGTCGATCCAAGCCGTAAAAATCGCTCTCGATCTCAAGGCCGCAGGCCTCTCTGTCTTCATGGCAACCCCCTATTCCTATTTCGGTGAAGACCTCTGTGCAACGCTGGATCTGCAAAGCCCCAAGTCTTCCGAATTCAAGGCACTGCTCGAAACGGACAAGATGCTGTATCCGGCTGAAATCAAGCGCCGCCTCGATAAGCTCGTGATCGATGCCGGCATCGATTTCCTCTTCCAGCTCCGGCCCGTGCGTCCCGTCTACCATGCGGACGGAAAGGTTTGCGGTGCGTTGTTCGCCGATCGCAGCGGCTTCCACGCTGTCGCCGCAAAAGTCGTCATCGATGCAACCGAACGCGCCACCTTCGCCCGTGCGGCCGGAATCCCGACAAAGGAATTCAAGCCCGGCAAGTTCACGTTGAAGACGTTCGCCATCGGCGCCGTGAATTCCGATTCCGGCAAGATCAAGGTCAAATGCCTACCGGAGAAAGTCTCCAAGCCCGACCACGACT
>JBBQIY010000277.1:0-3267 GCA_038325415.1 Kiritimatiellia bacterium | reverse complement strand
GGTCATCCTGTATCGACCTCCATTTTCGGAAGCACCAACGCCAATCGCAAACCGTTTCCGATTCCCGTGTTCGCATTGAGACACTCCACAGATTCCATCAAATGAATCACATGCACCCAACGTGATCACATGAATTCCGTGATCTTCCATAACACTGGTAAGGTTTCGAATGGGTGCATCACCAAGTTTCCATTCATGGCGCAGTTTCGAAGCGGCCTCTTCTGGCGCAAGACTTCCCAAACGTCCATCAATGAATTCAATGTGCATTATAGATTCCACTTCGCACCTGGACTGTATTGTAAACCGCAACTGTGCCTTCTCGGCAAATTCCTCTCGAAGGGTCTTCTCCCTCTTGAGTGTAAGTCGTTGGCGTTTTCTAAATGCTACCACTTTTAAAGCGACATTGAAATTGAGAGCAAGATCGAGGACCTTAACGTGAAAAGTATTAGCAATCGCTTGCAACACGGTTGGTGATGGGGAGATTTCTCCGGTTTCATATTTCTGCAAAGCCTGTCGTGAAACAAGACTGTTCATCTTTTCGGCCAAATCGCCGAGCGACCAGCCACGACTTATCCTCAAAGCCCTCATATTCTCTACTAAGTTGGACATATGCACCTCCTCTTCGTATACTTCGACTTGACAAACACGGACAAATATGGAAATCTGTCAACTGCAACCCCTAAATAAAGCCGATGCACTAACATCGGCTAGGGAAAGCAACCGTCCGTAAGACAGGAACTATCCGTTTGAACTGATGTATAGTTTGGCAGAAGCTGCCCTTGCTGTCAATCCCCCAATTTGTGGAACTGCGAGGGAAACCATGTGGTCCGGATGTGAAGTTCCGCAGAATGAAAAACATGAACAAACAAATACATGTAGTGCCACGAGCGAATGCGTGGGCGGTAATACGTTCAGGAGCGGAACGAGCCTCCGCTCTGACAAAGACACAAGGCGGAGCCATCAGCCTCGCCCGCACCATAGCGCAGCGCGAGGGATTAGAGTCCGTGATACACCGTCCAAACGGTAAAATTCGCGACAAAGACTCATACGGCAACGACCCATACCCTCCCAAAGGCTAATTCAGTACCATACTGCCCGCTCTGCTCTCACGAGCGGCGCGGGCTTTTTCATCCCAACAATTTGATCGCAAAATGATTTCACCCAATTCATTTACATACTTTACAAACTCTATACAGCATCTTTTAATTCACAAATAAATATTTTAAACGTTGTGTTTTTATTAAGTTCATTTAAAATTAAAATTCTCTTGCATTATATTTTATCACGCTGTAGAATTGACGGCGTTAAGAGAAATTGTATTGTTGAGAAAATCTCATGAACGACATTTACGCACACAGTCTGAAAGACCACGCTCGTGAACATTGGCAGCCACTTTCTAATCACCTCGAAAGTGTTGCCGATAAAGCATCCGATTTTGCCAGCACTTTCAAATCTGGCGATTGGGCAAGCATTGCAGGACTCGCTCACGATCTGGGAAAAGCGCGACAGTCGTTCCAACACTACCTGCGTATCGCCAATGGTTTGACAGATGCCAACTACGACGCATCCGAGCATTCGCATTCTGGAGCAGGTGCGGTTTGGGCGGTACAAACCTTTCCGAAATGCCTACTGGGCCGGATTTTCGCTTATTTAATTGCAGGACATCACGCAGGTCTTCCCGATTGGGTTAGTGGTGTGACGCCGGGCGGATCCCTGAGTTATCGCTTAGAACAAGAGAATGACGTTGTTCAGGAAAAGGCTGTTTCCGAATGGATTCGTTCGAATTCATTTTTCTCAACACCCTCCGCGCCCCTTGCTCCGCCTTGGCCGTTTGCCAACACGGATGTCAGCTTCTGGATTCGGATGCTCTATTCATGCCTTGTTGACGCCGACTTTCTGGACACCGAGGGGTTCATGGAGCAAAACGCCGCACGGGCACGGTCTCAGTATCCGAAGTTGCCTGAACTTTCCGCACGTTTCTTTGTTGCATTGGATGAAAAACAGAAAACCTCACCAAACACCCTCGTGAATCGAATTCGTGCCGAAATCAGGGATGCCTGCGAAAAATCGGCAGAATCGCCACGTGGCCTGTTCTCTTTGACTGTTCCGACAGGTGGCGGCAAAACGCTTTCGGGAACGGCGTTCGCCTTTCGTCATGCAATCAAACACGGTCTCAAACGAATTATCTATGTCATTCCCTACACCTCCATCATCGAACAGACGGCGGATACGTTAAGGAAATTTCTTGGAGAAACAAACGTCGTTGAGCATCATTCCAATTTTGACCCAGATAAAGAGACCCAGCAGTCGCGCCTCGCCTCTGAAAATTGGGATGCTCCTGTCATTGTGACAACGAATGTTCAGTTTTTCGAATCGCTCTACGCTTGCAAATCGAGCCGTTGCCGCAAAATCCACAATATCGCAGATAGCGTCGTGATTCTTGACGAGGCTCAGCTTCTACCGCCCCGTCTTCTCCTCCCCTGCGTCGAGGCAATGAACCAGCTTGTCCGTAACTACGGGGTCAGTTTGGTGCTGTCTACAGCCACCCAACCCGCACTGCCTGGGTTGACTCCAGCCTGCGAGATTATTCCACCGGAGATGGCGTTGTACGAACGGCTCAAACGGACACAGATCGTCATTCCTCCAGATTTGAAAGTGCGCCGAACTTGGGAAGAGATTGCCGATGAACTGAAGACATTTGACAGCGTGCTTTGCATTGTAAACACACGGCGCGATTGCCGGGATCTCTATGATCTCATGCCACCGGGAGCGATCCACCTTTCCGCGACGATGTGCGGTGAACACCGTTCAAGAGTAATTGCGGTCATCAAGGCAATGCTCTATGCGCGATTGCCCGTCCGTGTCATCATCACGCAGTTGGTCGAGGCTGGCGTGGACATCGACTTCCCTGTCGTTTACCGCGCATTCGCTGGCTTGCCGTCGATCGCACAAGCGGCAGGACGCTGTAATCGTGAAGGCCTTTCAGGAGCGTTAGGGCGTGTCGTTGTCTTCATGCCCCCGAAACCTGCGCCACGAGGCGAATTGCGTAAGGCAGAAGATACGTTTATCGGACTGTTGGCTGATGGACTGGACGCTGAATCCCCAGCGAGTTATTCGCGATTCTACCAGACCTTCTATGACGCTCAGAATGACTTAGGTACTGCGTTTAAAGGATGGCTAGAAGAAAATGTAGCCCATCTTCAGTTCCAGTTCCGCGAGGCGGCAGCGGCGTTTAAAATGATCGACGATCAGGCTTCAATCTCCATC
>JBBQIY010000276.1:0-3313 GCA_038325415.1 Kiritimatiellia bacterium | reverse complement strand
GATGGATGCGACGATTGTTCGTCCGGTTGTGCTGACGGCAACTGCGACGACCTCGAAGGCGACAGTATCGGATCGCTCGCCTTCCGCATTCCCCTCGGTATGCCTCGCGACGGACAAGTCTCCGGCTTCCTCTGGTTCCGCAGCGACGAGCCGTTGACCATTACGCCGTCCGTATTCAATTTACTCAAACGCGACGATGCTTCGATCAGCGATACGACTGTCGGCACGGTTCGCACCATCATTTGCAACGATGCGCGCGGACGCACTGCCGTTATTGAAAGCATCGTCAATGGTGTCCGCATCAGTTATCTCAGAATTCTTTTGCCGACAAAATGGCTCAACTCTATCGCGAATATGGGATTGCTTCTTATGTGATCTTGACACTTCTGGCAATGGGCTGGTTCTGGCATCGGGTCTTGGTCAAAGGAAAACCCGCCTATATGGGAGTTTTTGTAATTCTATTCTTTCCGCTTATCTTCTTCGCTGGCATTCCTGCGGTCGGAGTTCTTGTGCCGTTCGCCATGACTTTTTTGATATGCAAGGTAGATGATCGGAAAACACCTTCTCCTCGATCTTCCCTCGACTATCTGGTGGTTCTTCTTGCCATATTTCTTCTTGCCATCCTATGTGGAATAATCATCTAAAAAAAATCACTTGCAAGCAAATCTCCCTGTGTTGATTCCAGAGACAGTACAACCCGTTCTAGGTCATGAAGACTGGTTTAATTCGAAATGGGTCTATGGAGGTTGTGATAAGAAAAACTAGGGGTCAGGCGTCAACTACTCTCTACGCACTGCGCACTACGATCTTAGCGACCTTGTCCACCACGGGTTCCTCCGGTGTTTCCACCACGGTTTCCTCCGCGACGCATCATGTCGAGCATGCCACCACCACCAGGGCCCATGAGGCTTGTTGCGCCAAAGATTTCATTGATTGATTTAGAAAACTCAGTACTTTCGGAATCGTTGAATCCCATTTCTTTCGCCGTGGCCTTGAGCAGACTGGCGCGGATTTCGTTAGACTTTTGCATGACGTTCATGCCGAGTTGAAAGAGCTTTGCCCGATCTGGGGTCTCACCCGTGCCGCTTTGATCAATCAAACCGCGAAGTTCATGGTATTCGCCAACGAACGTGGCGAGATCTTTCTGCTCTTTGGGCGACAGGTAGGCAATGTTGACATTGGCGAAAAAATCATCGCGCTGGGCTTCACTGTTGCGACGTTTTTCCATAAATTCCTGATGGCGCTTTTGTCTTTCTTCTTGCGCTTTAACACGCTCTGCATATTGCTCTGGATTCTCTGTCTTCAACCGCTCCATCTCTTCTTGACGCGTCTCACCAGGTTTTCTTGTGCTTTGGACTGTTTCGCATTTTGTCTCCTCCGTACTGGCAACTTGTTCGACCGGTGGCAAATCCTTTCCAAGAAGCTTGTCGATTTCCGAATTCAATCCCTGGATTTTACTTTCTGCATCGGAAAGTTTTTTAGTAAGGAGTTCGATTTTAGCGATCTTATCGCCGTTGCCATTGTTGACGACAGGTGCTTCGATTTCCACGATATTTTCGGAAGACACGATCGGGGCTGTGTATCGTCCCACGGAAAATCCAGCGACTGCTACGCCGACAAGTGGTACCACCATTAAAGTGTATCGAAGTGTTTGTTTCATGTCTTTTTCCTATTGTAAAGAGTTGTAAGTTTCTAACGAACCGTAACTTGAAATTATTGCATTGAAAGTGAAAATGATTAAAAGAGCTTGATGATAGGCAGTGCAACATACAGGTAGAGTAGCCAATTGGCCGCTAGCGCATAGAGTGATGCGAAGACGTCATCGATCGTGATGCCGAGTCCAGACGGCAGAGACTGAAGTCGATAGGCGGGAAAGGGCTTGATAATGTCCATAATGCGGCTGACCACGAAACACATGGGCATAAGCCACCAGTTGTCCTGCCAGAGGGAATACATCCCGAGCATGCAGATGGGAAAAGTTAAGTATTCGTCTGCGACAATTTTTCCATTATCTTTTTCTCCACCGAGCGCCTTTTCAGCGAAGGAGCAGATTGGAATGCAGGCTAGTGTGAGGGCAATGCAAATGATGATCTGCAACCAGAGCGTTAGCTCCGTCATCCCCCAAACAAGAATACAGCCCAAGAGAGCTCCGAAAGTACCCGATGCGACAGGGGCGTAGCCGAGGCCGAAGCCTGTTGCAATGGCAGTTGGAATGCGTGAAAGAATTTTCTTCATAAGGTCATTTCCTTTTTCAATAATGGGTAGGCGTTTGCTAGCAGCCAATCCTGAACGGTCTCAGATGGCAGCCCCATGATGTTGGTGTAGGAGCCGGTATGTGATGCGATGAGCATGTCGCCGAATGTATCGATGTCGTAGGCCCCTGCGCGGTCAAAGGTTTTGGCTTTTTCGAGATAAGCTTCAACGGTTTCCAAGTCGTAGTTGCGGAATGAAACCGATGAGGCCACGATGCGAAGGTCGGCTTCGTGGCAGGGTGTGGACATTGCCACGGCGGTAAAGACGTTCTGCTGTTTGCCTGCGAATAAGAGCAACATCCGGCGGGCGTCTTCAGGCGACGTGGGTTTGCCGAGGCAGCGGCCTTCAAAGGCCACGACGGTGTCAGCGGCAAGAATCCACGCGTCTGGGTTCGCTTTCGCACACGCACGGTGCTTGGCAAGGGCATTGACGGTTGCCGTGCGGACGGCATCCGTGTCATCATGAATCTCCGCGCATTCTGGGAGAAAAATCGAAAACTCCACCCCGAGGGCGGCGAGAATCTTATGTCGACGAAGTGATGCTGTGGCGGCAATAAAAGACGAAGTCATTTATCCTTCCACGTTGCTGCGCAAAACGGAGACGAAAGCTTCCTGAGGAACGTTCACTGTGCCGCATTGTTTCATCCGCTTCTTGCCTTCCTTCTGTTTGTTGAGAAGTTTTTGTTTGCGCGTGATATCGCCGCCATATAGTTTGGCCGTGACGTCCTTTCGGAACGCACGGATGTCTTCACGAGCGATGATGGTGCGTCCGATCGCTGCCTGCACAGGAATTTTGAACATGTGCGGCGGGATGGAGTCGCGCAACGCGGCGCACATTTGCTTACCCCGTTCGACAGCCCGGTCTTTGTGCACCATGCAGGAGAACGCATCGACGATTTCGGAGTTGAGCAGGATGTCCATCTTGACAATGGGACTTGTCTGGTATCCGTAGTAGTCGTAGTCCATGGAGGCATAGCCGCGGGAGACGCTCTTGAGCGTGTCGTTAAAGTCGATGAGAATTTCGTTAAGCGGCAAGATGCAGGTGAGGATGACACGCAAGC
>JBBQIY010000275.1:0-3314 GCA_038325415.1 Kiritimatiellia bacterium | reverse complement strand
GGACAAATAATCGTGAACGACCGAATCCAAAAAATGCCGTGAATAAGGACACCAAATATCCGTATAGGGTTCCAACGTCTTGAAGGTCTTCAGCGTCGTAACTTGTTGATTGGTTTTTGAATCAATAATCCAAGTGGGATTATACATCACCCGAACTTCAGGATCCAGCTCCTTGATAAAGCGTGCGTACTGGACAGAAATCTCTACTGTCGCATCCGTCACTTCATCGAGGGGTATCATAGCCCACCGTGATTTTGGAATCCCGAGTGCACCCATTTTCTGTTTGAGCGTGTCAAGAAAAGTTACGCATTCCTTTTTCTTCTCTTCCGTGAAGGGTTTATTACCCCAAGACGGTTGGAACATGAATACAAAAAAGGCTTCGCCCTTGCGTTGTTCCCATTCCTGTCCGTGGCACAAGGCGGGTTGGAAAACCCGCCCTCCGGTATTGCTGCATCCTTCATCCTTTCTCACTGTCTCTTGTAGACGCGGCGTCCTCGCCGCGTAACTGGGTATGAGGCGTCTTCGCCGAAGCTCGACAAAGCTTGCAACATAATGTGGCGTTTGCAACATAATGTCACGAAAAAGCTGGACAGCGTCATGCTATACTATTCACCACGAAAGACAAAAAACATGGGACAGGCGTCTAAAACAGCCCCTGACATCAAGCAGCGTGGGCTTTTAATGGCGTGGGCTTTTAATGGCGCGTTCACCTGTTGCGTCAGCAAGTCGAATGTGCTAAAATTTCATATTTCAATGCAGGCTACGGGCGGAAGGACGTCTCGGCCTTGGCGCACAACGAACACCATGGCCGCACATGGCGAGACAAGGTGGAGACTATGGACATTCTTGCAGAATTGAAGGCCGTGACGGAGGTTTTGAACCGCGAGGGAATTGAGTATGCCCTGTGCGGCGGACTTGCGATGGCCGTCTACGACCTTCCGCGCGCCACACTGGACATCGATCTGCTCATCCAGATCGACTCGCTGTTCAGCGCCAAGCGAGCCCTCGAACCTCTTGGATTCACACTGAGCGGAGCACCGATGACCTTTCACGGCGGCGACGTGCAGATTTATCGCCTGGTTAAGGCCGACGCGGAAAGTGGTTCCGAGCTTGTGCTGGACTTCCTGCTGGTCACCCCGGGGACGTCGAAGGCCTGGGAGACGCGCTGGGAAGTCACTTGGGAAGGGGGCCCCCTCAAGGTGGTGTCTCCCGAAGGGCTCGTATTGCTGAAGTCCTTTCGCCGAAGTGGAAAAGATCTCGACGACATCAAGCACCTCAGGAGCATCAGCGATGAAAATTGATATGAGCTCCGAGGCCATCAGTCGGCGGCTTCGCCACGTCGAGCAACTGAGAAGGCTTTGCCTTTCCCTGTCCAGCTCAAGTGCCGGTCGGGACATCGCTCAGCGATTCCCAGACAACGAGAGCGTACAGCGCACGAACCGTGCGCTTCCTGCCCTTCGCCGTCCCTGACGGGCGTCGGAAATTTTGGGAAATTCTGGGGACAGTCCCCTACGGGAAATTCTGGGGACAGTCCCCTACAGTTCCCCGGGTTCGTAGGGATGGTACGTGTCCGACATGAAGCCGTCGTACACGGTGCGTTTGGACGAATAGAGGTCCAGCCACGCTGGGTAGTTGTCCACCAGCAGCACGCTGTTGGACGCGGCGATCTCACGATAGCCCTGATAATAGTCGGGATAGTAGGGTCGCGTGCTGCCCAGAGACGTCGGATCGATGTTCATCGTCTGGACCACACTATCTAGCGGCTTGCCCGCCGCCGCCCAGTTTCTGGACGTGTCGATCATCTCTTGGAGATTGGCATTGGCCGTGGCGACCGAGATGCCGTAATCCGTGAAGGCATCGTTGTAGGGGAATTCGATGAAGAGAACGTCGGGATTGCTAGCCAGCACTTGACCGAGCTGGTAATCGACACCGCTCTTCTTGCCGGGATATTTTGCGAGGGTGTAGACCGACGTGTACTTGGAGGCCGAACCTCCCACCCCCTCGTTGCATAAGGTGACACGCCTCGGATATCGTCCGTTAAGCCAGACGCCCAGTTGGCGAACCCAGTCGCTGGAAACGGGGTTCGTCAGGCTCGTGCCGATCGCCGCCACCTGACTTTCAACTTCAGCAGCAGGCTCTGCGAGCGGAGCATTTTCGATGGCGTCGATCAGGATTTGATCAAGCAAGAGTTGGTTCGGATCAAATTCCATCCGCTCTCTCTCTTGCGTCCAAAGAGCTGCCGCTTTAACCACTCAATCTGCTCCTTGAGGCTACGAATCTCCTTCGTGAGCAAGTCAATCACCTCGGTCTGGTTTTTAGCCAGAATCGGCGAATTTTCGAGGGTTAAAGTGGCGGTTAGATCGTTCATTTTCTATGCCGCTAATTTTAGCATTTTACGGCACGAAAATCAACATAAAAATCAATAAATCTACTGAAAAATCAATGTTTTTCTTCAGCTTTCACCCATCGCGGACTTCGCCGCACGATGCGCACACTCACCCCTTCGAGAAGGAGCGAAAGCTCCGCCCATCCGATCACGCCGCCGTTCCCCCTGCGGAGGCGCAAAACGCCCTCGTTCCAGCCGCTTCGACCAGAGCGCAAATCCGTCCCGATCCCAGTAGAGTGCTTTGACCATGTTGCGAGGTCGATTGAGAAAGACGAAGAGCGTTCCGTTCATCGGATCGTTGCTCAGCTCACCGCGAATGATTCCCGAAAGACCATCGTAACCTTTACGCATGTCGGTGGTTCCCCGATAGAGAAAAATCCGGCTGGGTGACCCAACGCCGATCATGCCAACGCCTCCGTTACGTGCCGAAGAAGTTCCTTATCAAAGCCTCGCTCAACTCGTATTTTGAATCGTCCCGCCTCAATCCACAATCCGCCCGAAAACATAGGCTCGGTTTTGCCAATTTCGACGAATCCACGCTGTGTGAATTCTCCGTCTTTCTTGAGACGGAGCCGATAGTGCATTTGCCAGACGGGGATTTCCCGTTTACGGCAGAACTCCGCCGCGCTCATCCCGCTTGAAGCGAGTTCCTCCACCAGCGCTTGCCACTCATCCCGACTTGCGCAGAATCTTGATTTGTTCTCATCCATGTACAATTCTTCCTTTCATGCACGCAGTATGCAGCATGTGGAAGCGTTGCGGAAGATGGGGTTCGCCGGACGCTTACGTAGGGAGTCGTTTCCGATGGGGCTCTGTCCCATGCCCCGTTGAAAAAGTTAGTAGTGCGTGGTGCGTAGTTTCCGATGAGGCTCTGCCCCATGCCCCGTTTGGACCTGCTGTAGTTACGGGTGGCAGGGTCTTCCTTCGG
>JBBQIY010000274.1:0-3331 GCA_038325415.1 Kiritimatiellia bacterium | reverse complement strand
GGGGCGCGACGGCCCGAACTTGCGCGCCTTGCGACTTCGTAATGTTTCAATTCACGCGCCCACGGGGGGCGCGACGCCGGTCATACTATCATGGGGATGCGAGCCAGTGCAAGAGGGCGTTTCCGCGAACCTGGCGAAAGTTGTTATCTTTAATTGTCAAGGAACGGACTGACAGAATTAACCCGTTAATTCTCAAGTGCTTACAGGTTCCGCGAACCTTCTAGGGGTTTTATGTGCGCTTGGGGTTCGCGGCTACAATAGGAGTGGCTCTTCGACGTCAATCGTCGGCTTTGCACCACAGTGTTCGATTTTACTTTTGTAGTTGTTGCTGAGAAAGTAGAAGCGTAAGCTGTCCATGTCTGCATTGTAAATATCAAGCAATTTGGCTTTCATCATCACCCACTGTGCTGCATCAACATTACACTCGAAAACCGAGTTCTGAACTCGAATGCCGTAGTTTAAGCATGTCTTTGCAACGCGTCGGAGTCGGCGCTTTCCACCGAGGTCAATTGTTGAAACATCGTAGCAGACCAGTACCATCATGACGACTCCTTTTTATTTGATCAGAAATGGGGGGTAGGCATCGAGATCGCCCCTTAAATGCCTTGCAAGCAGTTGCGCTTGTAGATGAGGAAGGAGTCCGATTTCAACGTTCTCGTCGATGAAGGGATGGAGAATGGTCTCCTTTTTCTTTTTCTGCCAGGCGGTAAGCACTTCTTTGCGTGTGTCGTCCTTCATCATAACTGCTCCGGATTCGGAGGTGATGAACCCTTTTGCGTTGATTTGATTCAGGTTGATCAGCGACACGGCCACGCGATCGGCAAGAATGGATCTGAATTCCTCCATGAGATCTAGCGCAAGGCTGGGGCGTCCGGGACGTAAGGCGTGAAGAAATCCCATTTGAGGGTCGAGGCCAACGCCTTCGAGTGCGCCTTCGCAATCGTGCGCTAGAATCGTGTAGAGAAACGAGATCAGCGTATTGATAGGGTCGAGAGGAGGGCGTCTTGAGCGCACGGTCATGGCGAAGTCTTTTTTCTGCGAGACGATCAAGCTGTCAAATACAGAGAAGTAATGCATAGCGGCTTCTCCTTCGAGACCACGGAGCGTGTCAACGTCTTCAACCGATTGAACGCGTCGGAGAATGTTCGCCAGCATGTTGACAGCATGTGCAACGCGCTCGTCTTCTCCATGGTCACGGAGAAGACGCTGGAGGACGGTGCGACTGTTTGCAATTTTCCCCAGAACGATGTTTTTGGCGATTAGACAGGCTGCAGGTGGGTTTTCGACGACACGGAATTGCTCGCGTCTCAGAAGGACGTTACCGGATATGGGACCTGAGACGCGGGCAAGAAACTTTCCATATTCGTTTAAGAAGCTGACATGGACCCCACGTTCACCGCAGAGGCCGAGAAGAAATGGACTGCACATTACGTTTCCGAAGCACACGATGCCAGAGAGTGTATGAATCGGCAAACGCAACTTCACTTCACGTTGGAGTTCTGCCACGAGCGTTTCCCCCTCTTGGCGGAGGTAAATTCCTTGTGTTGAAACGTAGAGGGTGTTGAGAAGCTTTTTCATATTATTTACCCTGAACTTTATCCTGAACTTTACCCTGAACTTCCCACCTGCCGTTTTTTGGAGCTCCAATGCGCTTGAGATGTCCATGGCGCTTCAGATCACTGATATTTTTTTGAACCGCACGGCTAGAAATTTTTAGCTTTGTAGCCAAAACTTCGACAGTAATGCGTCCGTTTTCAAGCATTAGCGCGAGAATTCGTTTTTGAGTAGTATTAAGGTCGGGCAATGCGGCTGATGGAATTAATTGCTCCTTGATGGTGTCGAGAATAGCTTGAAGCATAAACTCGATAAAGAGTGTCGCCTCGCCTGACGCATCGGCCTGGCGAAGCGTTTCATAATAAGTTTTCTGTCGGCGATAGATGATGGTTTCCACTGGCAGGGTTGCAAAAAGTGGATTCCAATTTGCCAAAACAATGGACTGCCACAACCTTCCCATTCTACCGTTGCCATCCAGAAACGGATGAATGAATTCAATCTCGTAGTGCATGACCGAACTCTTCACAAGCGGATGGGCTTTAGTTTTTGCCGCCCAAGAAAACAGGTTCCGGACATGGCTTCGCACGAGCTCATGCGGAGGGGCGGCATGAATCAATTCCCTACCTGCATAGACACCAACGGCGGCCATTCGAAAATGTCCGGACGATTGAACCAAGTCTGCCATGATGGCTCCGTGTGCCTCAAGAAAATCTGAAACTGAAAACGGTCTGAACGCATTAAGTTTTGCATAGACAGAAAATGCGTTCTTGACCTCCAATATCTCGCGAGGATTCCCATGCACCCGGCGCCCGTTGACTACATCGGTGACTTGTTCAAGTGAAAGGCTGTTGTTTTCTATGGCGAGCGAAGAGTGAATGGAGCGTAGGCGGTTATCTTTGCGGAGATGCACATCCGGGCTGAAAACGGCACTCAGCTCCAAGCGCGTCAATTGGTCAACGATATCGGCGATCAGATTAGTCGCGGCATCGGTAATGGTGTAGGGAGGGGAATAGGGCAATTTATTCATGTAGGTTTTCTTCTACGGCATGAGCGAACCAGCGCTTAGCTGAGCTGTGATCATACAGCTTCGGATGGCAGATCTCAAGCAATGAACACGACTTGCATTTTGGTGCATAGACAGCCCGAGGTGTTTTACCCGACTTAACAAGTGCATGCATGCTGTTTGCCGTTGCCTCAGTTAATCCGCGCAGTACGGAATCGAAAGGCACATCCATTCGACGCCGAGTCTCTCCATAGAACAAGGCTCCGATTTCGATATGGACATTGAGCATCTCCTCTAAGCACAGGGCCTGTGCGCAGAGCTGAATTTCATCAGCACGGTGGTCTTTGGGTTTTCCGCGCTTGTATTCGATGGGTAAAGGGATCCAGAATTCCGTCGAGTTGGGAAGGCGGGTTGCAATGGTCTGGCCCATCGGATTTTGTGCGTGCTCGGTCTGGTGGAATTCGAGCATATCCATGACGCCCGTGACGCCAAGCCTCGCGGAGCGGATGCGAATGGCGGTTGCCGTTCGGAGGTCTCGCCGATTCTCGGTCTTGGGCTGGTCGACTCGGTCGTGCAGAATGCGGCCTTCGGCGGTCAGCCGGTTTTCCTCCCATGCTTGCTCAAGATGAATGAGCGCACATTGTCTTTCGCAGAAGACAAAGTGCTGCAAGGCTGAGATCATGACCAGTTCGTCGTCGGGGTACAGGGCGTGGTTTCCTTTCTGGTGGGGTGGGGATGGGGCAATGGGGAAAGGCGCTGGGTGGTGGAGGGGAA
>JBBQIY010000273.1:0-3331 GCA_038325415.1 Kiritimatiellia bacterium | reverse complement strand
GAAATAATTCATGTCTCTGTTCTCGTGACACCACGGAAGAAGTTTGCAACTGTGCATAACGTGTTGAGAATCAATGCTGTATTCTGACTCCTGACTTCTGTATTCTTGGTGGGATTCAACTAAATTGAATCCCACCCTCTTTTTTCGAAAAAACGCTGCTTACCTTGCCGTCGACACGAGGGAAGTTAGCGAGAGTGTGCAGACAAACGTCTGAGCTTACAGAAGGGTTCATCCTTGTCCCGATCATCGTCGAACTCAAGCATTGTCTTGATCGTTGTCGACGCAGCCCGCCAGCCAAGGGAACTCGTGCCCTACATCGAAAGATCAGGCGGCAAGGGGACTTTTTGAGAAGTTACAGAAATACGTGTTAGAAAGCTTAAGTTAGTGCCATTCACGCCTGACCCCAAAAACCCAATCAAGGCTTGAGAATCACCGATAAAATATAGGCTTGGTCTGCTTCAATCAGCGAGGCGATGAGAACCTTGATATCCGTACCGTCGGTTCTCTTGAAAAAGGCGAAGCCGCCTTCCGTGCGCAGAAGTGATGCTTCGAGAACCGCACCCATTTGAGCCGTCCATATCCGCGAAGGACGCTTGGAATCAAAAAGCACTGCGCTTGATCCGGCCTTTGGAACCGCCGTTCCATTCTTCGCCGAGTCAGTCTGACCCGTTAAACCGGCTCCTACAAACACAAGCGCCTCCTCCAGCGCTTCAGCAGATGCGTTCTCGTGCCCCATTCCCTCCTTATCAATGAATTTGTAGTTAAACTTAGCCTTTTCCCATGCCGCGCTCGTTTTCTTGATCGTCTCATAGTTCATGTCTTTGCTACCGGAAATAACGACCCATCCCACTTGATTACGCGGCGAACGTTGGGCGTCGGACAATGTCAGTCCCGCGAAATGCCCAGAAGAGGAAGAGCCCGGCAAATAGCTTTGCGCGGCATGACTGATAGCACCCGAGAAGAATTCAGGATAGAGCATCTGGCAGAGCATGCCGATATATCCCCCGCCCGACAATCCGCCAACATAGACTCGCTTGTCGTCAATAGAATAAAGCTGCTTAACCGTTGCGAGACTGTCGATTGCCAGCACGACACGCCGCAAATCTGACACGTCGTTCCCTCCGTGATTAGGGCTGATGTAGATTAATTTCAATTTCTGCATCACCTTTTGCCAGGGTTCCGATGGCCTTATGCCAGTTTTACCGGGACTATTATGCACATACACACCATAATGTTCTGTTCCGTCATAGGCGGGAGGAACATAAACATACGTTGTCAACACGCCCTCATAGGCCACGCACTCATCCGGCGTCAGTGTATTTGCGGGTAGCCTCCCCATGCTTTTCTTCTCTTTATAGGCAGTATAAACTTTCTTCTGTATTGAACTGCTGAAATATTCCCTGGGCGTCTCAAACATCTTTGTCGCAATCGGCAACTCCGCTATCGTGCCTGTTTTAAGCGACTTCTCCGCCCCTCCCTCATTTGTTTGAATATCCCCGTTTGCACAATACATAACCTGCAGGAAAACCAACGTTGCAAACCCAAATCCAGTTTTTTTCATAACTCACCCTTTTTATTGTGACCGTCTCGAAAATAATGATAATCTTTTTACTAGTTTCCAGTCGAAAAATCAGCACAGAATCTAAGTCTATTCCGTTTCTTCAGACCTTCTGCCGTTCATCAATGCCTTCAACAATTCATTGTAGAAGAGACTCCGATAGTGTAATTTGAGCTTCCAACATATAGCTTTCGCAATCCATATCAATCATGGAACTACAGCGATTCTATTCATTGTCGTGTCCCCCCACAAATTTCAGTTCTTGAGCACGAGCACCGCGTATGGCGGGAGGATTCTATGGCCCTTCACAACATCCCCGGTCATGACATTTTGACGGGGCGCTGTGAAGTCAATCGCAGCGGGCGTATTGTTGAAGTTCATTACAAAGAGGTAACTGCCATCGGCCGATTCGCGCACCTGTGCCGTCACGCCACTCGGAAGCTTGCAGTCCGGAAGCGCCGACTTCAACTTGCATTCAGCGATAATCGATGCGTAAAATGCGTCCAGAAGCCCTGCATCCGCTTCAGCGCCGGCGGCGGCAATGTACCAGGCCATACCGTTGCCAAAACGATTCACCGTCAACGCAGGACGTCCTGCGTAGAAATCTTTCTGATACGTCCCGACAACCTCAGCCGTCTCGGCGCGAATGACGTCGCAAACCTTCGCCACGTCGTAGACACCGGACAATCCGACCGATGCGCCGCCCGCAATCTCAATTGCATTACGCTCGTCATCGTAGAGATAATCGGTTTCCTCGGAACGAATTCCAAGCACCGTGCGCAGGGGGCCGGGAAGACCGCCCTGAAAGACAAGATCAGTTTCGTTGGCGATGCCCGTGAGATAGGTCGCGACAAAGGTGCCGCCATCCGAAACAAAACGTTCAACACGCCCCGCGAAGCCATCACGCAGCATATAGAGCGTCGGCGCGATGACGACATCATAGCCGCTGAGATCCGAATCGCCGTTGAGGATGTCGACAGGAACCCCGCACTTCCAGAACGGAATGTAATGTGCGATCACCGTATCCACGTAGTTTTTGGCGGACTTCGAGGGACCGTTTGCCGCATCGAGCATCCAACGCGACTCCCAGTCAAAGATGATCCCCACTCGCGCCGGTGTCGTTGCCCCCCCAATCGCAGCGAGCTTCTTCAAATCCTTCCCGAGCTCGGCGACCTCTTGAAACATCCGGTTATCTTCGTTACCGACATGGTCGATGACAGCCCCATGGAATTTTTCGCTTCCTCCCAATCCCTTGCGAAGCTGGAAATAGCACACGCCATCGGAACCGTGCGCGACAGCCTGAAGCGACTTCATGACATGCTGTCCCGGTCGGAGCAGGCGGTTGATCGGCATCCAGTTTACGGGCCCTGGAGACGACTCCATCATCAAAAACGGCTTGCCTTTTTTGAGAGAGCGATTAAGATCGTTCAACATCGAAAAAAAGGGCGCTGTCCACGTGGCCGTCTCGGGTCGGTCGTGATACGCCGGATAGCTATCCCAACTGATGACGTCGACCTGTTCCGCCCAGCGCCAGTAGTCGAGGTCGTAGAACGTCCCCATCATGTTCACGGTAATCGGAACCTCCGGCGTCAGCTCACGCAACGGCGTCGCTTCCGTCTTGAAGAACTCCAGCATTTGTTCGGAGTTGAAGCGACGGCGATCCACCATCATAGCCGGAAGCGAGCCATCCGTAGCGCCGATCTGGCTCCAGTCCGAGAAGTTGTGCGCCCAGAATCCAGTCCACCAGGCCTCGTTGAGTGCCTTGAGGGAACC
>JBBQIY010000272.1:0-3337 GCA_038325415.1 Kiritimatiellia bacterium | reverse complement strand
GAAGGAATTGCACTCCACAACATTGCTACCCGCTTCGCGGTAATCGTTGTGAATCGACTTCACTTCTGTTGGATGCGTCAGGCACCAAAGTTCTGGAGATTCTCCGGGTTGAAGCCACATGGATTGAAGTAACGTGCCCATACCTCCGTCCACCACAAGAATTTCGCCAGAAGCCAATCTTTTTTCAAGCTTTTCCATAGTAATTTACCTTTATAAAAACTGCATCCATGCTATCGCTTTTGCTGAGGGCTGTCAATACCGCCGTGAATTCGGATTTAGGCTCAGAGAAGGATGTAATCAATTTGCATCGCGACGCGCGCAGTTTTCTTTTCCTATAGCTTGGAAATGCCGAATAGTGTAATATGCGCAACCGTATGAGACCTAAAGCAAAAAATATCACCACTGAATGGACCGTAGCAAAACTTGAAGCTGGAGTATCGCTACAAGAGTTCTTGGCTTCCCGCATGAAAGCGTCCAAGCGCGTTGCGAAACAGCATATCGATGCACGCGTCGTCAGGGTGAACGGCAAAAGCGTCTGGATTGCCCGCCACACCCTTAAACAAAACGATGTGGTGACGGTTGCTGCTTCCGTGGCATCGCCCACAGCCATCTCCCAACGCGTCACCAAACTGCCAATCTTGTTTGAAGATGACGATTATCTTGTCGTGGACAAACCGCGCGGCATGCTGACCAATGAATCCGATTTTAGCGCAGAAACAATCATCCGTACCCAAAAAGGCATTCCAACGATCCAGGCCTCGCACCGCCTTGACCGCGACACCACAGGCTGTCTCCTGATGTCCAAAACCCCAGAAGCGCATGAAGCGGTCGTGGAGGTTTTCAAGAGACACCATGTGGTCAAGGTTTACCGAACGATCGTCTATGGAAAATGGGAAGCCTCCGCAACCACGATCGAACTCCCGATCGATGGAGAGCGTGCAACAACGCATGTCCATTGCCTGCGCGCCAATCACGATGTCAGCCATCTCGCAATTCGCATTGAAACAGGACGCACACATCAGATCCGCCGCCATTTGGCTATGGCCCGGCACCCTGTCGTTGGCGACACCCAATACGGCCCTAAAACCGTTGAAGATGTACGGCTAACACGCTTGACCTATCCGCTGCTTCACTCCGTCGAACTCGAAATGGAGCACCCCAAGACAGGCGGCACATTGAAAGTCTTCTCCCCCATCCCCCAAGATTTTCACCGCTGGCTAACAGCACTCAGGCTAATGAATCCGAAGTAGTTTCGCCACAGAGTCCTGTGTGTGCGCCCCCTGTGGCGTACACATCCACATCATCACTTACGCGGTTGCGCTTTGTTTTTCGCAGCGAGCCGTTCGCGAGATGATACGACCTCGGCACGCATTGCCAAGTGGCGGCGCTCCGACATCGCCAACGCCGCGGCCTCTATTTCGCCAGCCTTCGTATGGCGTGAGGCCAACTCAGCAAGCGCCTCATCAAAAGCATTCGCCGCAGAAACCACGGCATTGGCAAAGTTATCCTCGATGGAAACACGCTGTTTTCGGAATCGGTCGCGGAGCAGGTTGAGATGAGTCGATTCGGATAATAGGATTGAGTCTGAAATCCCCCGATCCAATTCAAAGCGGCTGATCTCAGCACTGGAAAGCTGCAAGCCAATGAAGTCGCCTTCCCGCTGACGCTGTCCACTCAGTTCCTCCAAAGCCTTCAGATAATCAATCTGCCATTTTTCAATAGCACTCGAGAGATCGTCGACGGCCTTGCGGTGGGTCTCCTCATACTGGTTCCTCGGCTTAAGGATAATATCCGATTGATTAGATTCCGTCGTGATTCCGTCATAATTCGACAGCGATCCCTCCGGATTTCGGGCATCGTATTGAGCCAATGTCGCCTCAGCATCAAGATAGCGTGGATCAGACTGGATACTCTTGAGAATTCCACTAAAAAACTCCGCCTCGGCCATTTTCCCGTTTTTCGTCAACTCGCTCACATTCCCGTCCAGCTCGTCGATATAAGCACTTGTCACCGAAGCCT
The DNA here is from genome assembly GCA_038325415.1 of Kiritimatiellia bacterium. GTDB lineage: Bacteria > Verrucomicrobiota > Kiritimatiellia > RFP12 > UBA3636 > JBBQIY01. The sequence goes on along the minus strand of JBBQIY010000272.1, from coordinate 1,318 downwards.
GTTTTCGGAAAATGGTCGCTCGGCGTTTATCGCGTAGCGCTCGGAACGTCGCCTGAGTTGAAGCAAGAATGGAAGGAACTTTTGTACTCTCGGAAAGCAGGGTTCGGCTTTCCGCAAATCGCGCCAATTCCTGATCAACGAGTTTCCACCCTTCAAAGTTTCCGGCCGCACGATTTTGCTCACGTAGCTCCATCAAAGCGCGACCATACTCATCACCCCATTCCTTTTCGATTACCGAAAGATCATTTTCTATTGCCTTCATCTGGAGTTTGAAATCCTTTTGGAGCAAAGACAGAGTTGCTGGCAACGCCTTATCGCTGTCAAGACGCAAGGATGCCGTATTCGATTTCGCCCTGCGAGAAAACCCCGCAAAGTTTTCCACACCCCATAGGGAGGCGTAGCCGGTTAGGGCAGTCCCGATTTTCGGAAGCCGTGCAAGCTGCAACGCGGGTCGACCGATGAATCGCGCGCCTGGCATATTAAGCCGGATCACGACGGGCGTGATTAACAAATAAAGCACAATGAGAAAAGTAGTAATGACGCCGAATTTCGCAGAGACGAGGCGCCGTTGATGCCGACGGAGGACACGCAAGAGGCGGACACGCTCTGGCATCCCTTCGGCATCCACCGTGCTCATGGTGTGCAAAAGCCGTTCGCCGAGATCCCAGTCCTGCGCCATGAATGCCTGATGAACACGAAGAAGGTCGCGTTTCTGGATTTTCGTGGGAATCGATAAAAGCTCATCTAAGAAAGCATCTTGCGAGGCTGAAAGCTCCCGAAACTCCTGAATGAATCGCTGCGCGCGCTCGTAGTTTTCCGCAGCCATCTCCGTAACAATGATTGCCCGCAACTGCTCGCGCCGCTGATGCCGTTTCCGGGCCGTCACCCCCAGAGATTGAATCTCCTCTCGCATCTGCCGACCATTCGGGCCCACAGGTTCAAATGCCATCGGCTGGGAAGCAAAATTCACCGCCCACTCATGCTGGCGCGATTCCATTGCATTGCGAATCTTCCGTAGCAGGGTGAAGGCGCTCTCATATTCACGTGCATTCGCACCGCAGACACCGCAGAACGGTGTTCCCACCTGCTGATCCTCGGCACACTCCCGACACTGCTCACGCCCGTCCCAACCGCATTCTCCGCAAAACCGAGTACTCAGAGGATTGATGGTATCACACCACTTGCACCGCCAAGTCGTTTTGATCGTCGGCCGCTCTGTCTTGGCCTCAACAAGCAGCGCCGTCAGCGCAGCATCGAAGCTGGCAACCGTCTGAAATCGCATCGCGCGATCCGTCGCCAGAGCCTTGCAGACCAAGGG
>JBBQIY010000271.1:0-3354 GCA_038325415.1 Kiritimatiellia bacterium | reverse complement strand
ATACTGCTTTCCGAGAGCCGCCGTCCATTTGATGCTGTTTTCGATACTGGGCCCCCGGCAGGTTGTAAAGTCCATGCCCAGACGCTTAAATTCGACTGCTTTCAAAATTGCATCCGAAGGACTTGAGGCCTCAAGCCGTTCAATGCCCTCGTATCCGATCTGCTTGAGATCAGCCAAGCGTTGGGTGGTGTCGTATAGTCCACCATACCAAACGTTCATTCCATAATCTGCCACACCATATTTCATGTTGTATTCTCTCGCTTGAGTCGTCTGTCTACTTTTCTATTTCGCCAGGTTCGAGGTCGGTTGGAATCGGTTCCGGGCCTTTGCAGGTGGTCTTGAGTTCGATGAACTTCCTGCGCTTATTTATTTCCTGCGCCGAGACCGTTTGAGGTCATGAATTGATAGCTCTTTTCGATGGACTCCCACATGTCGAGGCCTTCGGCAACGTAGTCGAGTTCAACGATGATAGCCTTGACGCTGTTGGGAGTTGCCTTGACGAGTTCTTTAATTGGGAGGTCGCCAGTGCCGAGGGGCAGGAGGTCGATCTTCATGTCGAGGAGGCCCGCTTTTATGCCATCGAGGGCGGCTTGTTGGCGGCAGACGCCGTCCTTGATATGCAGGAGAATGGTATCCTTGGCAAACAGCTTGAGCATGTCAACAGCGTTCTCGGTGCCTTTGTTTGTGGACCAGAAGCAGTCGATCTCGTATTTCACGCCGGGGCAGAGTTCGCGAAAGATTTCGTACTTGAGCTTGCCGTTGATGCGTTCGAATTCCCAATAGTGATTGTGCTGGAAAAGCGTGATGCCGGCGGGCTTCAGTTTTTCGATGATCTTGTTTGTATTCTCGGCGGTTGCCTTGATTGCGTCAATATCTTTAAAGTCGTCCGGGCCGTAGCCGCAGCCGCAGATGTCTAATCCGAGCACGCCCAAGGTCTCGATGAGATCTGGGGCCTCTTCTGGCTTGTGCGCCCAAGGGGAGTGTGAGGAGTATAGCTTTAGACCGAGATCGTCGAGTATCTTCTTGAACTCAGCGGGAGGGATATCGTGAAAGCCTGCGGGCTCCACAGCGGCGAATCCGATGTCTGCGACACGCTTGACGACTTGGATGAACTCTTCTTTTGTCTTTGAGTACTCTCTCAGGGAATACAACTGCACTGCCAATGGTTTTGTCATTGTGATAGCCTTTATTTGTTTTTAATCGTCACGTTTCGGATTTTGTACTTAAAACGTCAGTATAATATCATAGTCAACCTGATAAAACAACGAGTTGACATGTGAATCTCTGGGGACTATAGTACCAAACCTGTAATGAAAACATCGCCGATCAAATTGCTTCGAGACCGTGACGCGTTCTGGACCGCGTTGCAGGATCAAGTCCTTGGCTGGAAGGAATTGCTGGCTCTTGTGGCATTTGTGGTGATCACCTGTGCTCTGTATGGCGTCGTGATGGCGGGGGGCAGATCGCCACTTCTATCGTTCTATGTTGCCGTTAAGCTTCCGCTCCTGTTTTTAGGTACGACGGCGATCGTGGCGCTGTTCAATTGGATGGCAGCCAGTCTCTTGGGATCGGGGCTGTCATTCCGATCGACCTTTTTTGTCGTTTTTGCGGCCATGACGCTGAGTTGTTGGATTCTGCTCGCCTTTATTCCCGTTGCGGCGTTCTTTCTTATTTCTGGCGTTCCGACATCAGGCACACATGAGCAACTGTCTTATGCTCACGATGCTATTTTGATGACGCATGTCTGCATTTTGGCGTTGGCGGGATTTGTCGGCAACGCAGCGCTGCTTAACGGGTTGCGTAGCGTCGTCAAAACGGACTGTCCCGTGTATGGTCTCTTTGCACTCTGGATTGCGGCCTTTGCTTTCGTGGGATGCCAGCTCTCCTGGATTTTTAGGCCTTTTGTTTGCAACCCTTTTTTGCCCGTCGCTTTCATGCGCGCAGATTGTCTCAAGGGTAATTTTTACGAGTTCATATTCACAGACTTGCTCCCGTTCTTGGTGACGGGTGCTCAATAGGAGAATCCACATGATCGATCCAATTCAGCATACGACGTTTTCGATACCGCCGCCCTTGCCTTCGGAGGAACAGTCCGATGGTACCAGTAATTTCGTTACGGACCTGCTCAAGAATCCTGTACGTGTTGCGCAGACCATCGCCTTGGATCAAGAGGGGTTACTCAAATCCTCGCTCGGATTGCTTGCGGTTGCTTTGATTTGTCATGCTATTTTCGGAGCGGCCATCGGCTTATTCGCGGGGTGGCATGTTGCGCTGATCGATGCTGTGAAAGCTCCGCTGATTGCCTTGTTTTCGCTGTTCCTTTGCTTTCCGAGCCTCTATGTCTTCTCTTGCGTGGCAGGGTCTCCACTCTCGCTCCTGCAAACGTTGGCACTGGGTTGCTCTTGTCAGGCGATGGTTGGCTTGCTCCTGATCGGGCTTGCTCCCGTAGGATGGCTTTTCGCAGTGTCGACCGCCAGTCTTCCGTTCATCGTCATTTTGTCATTCGCCATTTGGCTCGTGGCCATAATCTTTGCGGATCGCTATGTCGGGAAGCTGAAGGCCGTATCACTCTTCTCAAATCAAGCCGGAATCAAAACCTGGTTCGTGATTCTCGTGATCGTGTCCTTGCAAATGACGACTTGCATGAGGCCCTTGCTCGGAACGTCGGGCACGGGCAAAGGCGTTTTAGCAGGGGGAAAGATGTTTTTCTTGGAACATTTTGTTTCTGTATTTGATTCATCTATGAAATAGCGTTTCCCGAGAAGTTCACAAGGGCGGATTGAAAAATCCGAAAGTGTATCGATGAGCCGTTTTTCAGACATTAAAAAACATGGCGTTTTTATGACGACTGCCGTGGTGGTCATCGTAAGCGGTCTTTGGGTTATTGTTGATGCAAGGCGAAATTGCGAGCTTCAGATGCGCCAAGATCTGCTCGATAGAACTGTTGACATTGCCTCGACAATCAATCCAAATTCGCTCCGAGCGCTTTCTTTTACGACTCTCGACCATGAAGACCCTGAATTCCAACGGATCTGTTCTCAGCTACAGAATTATGCAAAAGCGGCTGGGATGAGTCGTCTCTACACCATAGCTTTTCGGGACGGAAAAATTGTTTTTGGCCCTGAAAGTGGTCCTGCTCCGCCGAATCGAACAGACTCTCGGAAATCGGTTGTGAGTGAATCCAGACGTTACGAGGTCAACCAACCGCGAGTCGTAGGGCCGATTATAAAGGCGTGTGGAACATTTTTCTCAGCTTCTGCTCCAGTGTTTGATCCCCGTACTGGCGAGGTATTGGCGGTTATCGGCATCGACATCGAGGTTTCAAAATGGTTGTGTATCGTGCGCCATGCGCAG
>JBBQIY010000270.1:0-3371 GCA_038325415.1 Kiritimatiellia bacterium | reverse complement strand
GAGCTTAAGCGGATTGATGATGGCTTGAGCTCGGGTGAACTTTTTGAGACTCCGAAATGGAAACAATTCATGTCGGCTTGGATGCAGGGCAAAGGGCGACTTCATCTCCTGGGTTTGTTGCAGGATGAAGGTGTTCATGCTCATCAAGAGCACCTCTTCAAGATTATGCGTCGTGCACGCCAGACGTGGGCTGAGGGTGAAATTATCATCCATCCGTTTCTGGATGGCCGTGATACGCCGCCGCGCAGCACGCTAGAATATTTGGCTCGTCTTCTCAAGGAGATGGAGGCGGTTGGCAATTGCCGCATCGGAACCGTGATGGGGCGTTATTATTCGATGGATCGCTCCAGTAATTATGTGCTGACGAGTACCGCCTACGAAGCGATTGTCTGCGGCACGGCACGGAAGGCTCAGTCGGCAATCGAGGCGGTCAGGGCTTGTTACGGAAACGATAAGACGCCAGATGGCGTTGAGATGACCGACGAGTATATTCTGCCTTATGCTCTCGTGGGCTATGATGGCGTTCACGATGGTGATGTCGTGATGCATACGAACTATCGTCAAGATCGTGCGATCCAACTGACGCAGGCCTTTGTTTGTGATGATTATAAAGGCACACGCTCGGCACGTCCGAAAATCACCTATCTCGGCTTCACACGCTATTGGGACGAGTTTGAAAACTATCTGCTCGGCGTAATGGGTGAAGAGGGTGGCATGGAGCAGCTTCTCGGCGAAGTGGTTGCAGATGCTGGAATCCGTCAGCTTCGCATCGCAGAGACCCAAAAGTTCCGCCATGTGACAAGCTTTTTCAATGGAAAATCAACGACGCCTTATGCAGGCGAGGATGACGTGAACATCCCCAGTCGTTTCGATCCGGCAACCTTCGCAAGCCATCCTGAAATGGATGCCTATACGGTGACTGACGCACTGCTGAAGCGCCTTGAGAACAATCCTTACGGACTGATCGTCGTTAATTTGGCGAACTGCGATATGGTTGGGCATACCGGCGACATGAAGGCGACCACGAAGGCCGTTGAAATCGTTGATGAATGCGTTGGTAAACTGGTCGAAAGGCTTCTCCAACTCGACGCGAAGATTTTGATCACGGCAGACCACGGTAATGCGGATCAGATGCTGGACTATGAAACGGGCATGGTGAAGACGAGCCATTCGCTCAATATGGTTGAATGCATCTATGTGGCGAAGGACTCGCCGGGAACGAGGCTGGTTGAGAAGGGGATACTCTCTGACATTGCCCCGACCATTCTAAACTTGATGGGGCTGAAAGTTCCTGTCGAAATGACGTCACAAAGCTTGATTGTGTAGTCTCTTGTGCGCTTGCCCCCGACTCTAACCTCGAAGCGTCCTGTGTGCCGCCTAAAAGCAAATGGCCAGTTTTTTTATCCGCTCGTATAAAAGCAATTTTCGTCTAGCAGTTCTGCTAGGAACTCTTGCCTTGTCCTCAGTGTGCTCGGAAGGAGCGACACCGAGGAGTCATACGCCCACGGCTTATATCTCAAGTCCGCGAATCAATATCGACGCGCAGTTTCGAAGCCCCAGGAACAAGCAACGTCCCACACGAAAAAGCACACAGTACATTATCCTCCATACGACGGAGGGTTCCGCGCGGGGTGCTTTGGAGAAGCTCAGCGCGAACGGGGAATGCCACTACGTTGTTGATATCAATGGACGTGTTTACGCGATCATCGACAAAACACGTATTGCCTATCATGCGGGCCTGAGCATGTGGAACGGCAAGACAGGGCTTGATTCGATCGCCATCGGCATCGAGGTGGTCGGTTACCACAACAAGGAAATCACTGCCGCTCAATATAAGTCCTTGAAGGCTCTCCTGCATGAGCTCAAGACGTCGTATCGAATTTCCGACGAAAGCGTCTTGACGCATTCGATGATTGCATATGGTAATCCGAACCGCTGGCAGAAAAAACGCCACCGGGGGCGGAAACGTTGCGGCATGCTTCTTGCGCTTCCACAAACGCGAGCGAAGTTGGGTCTTCTCCGGAAGCCAGCGTTCGATCCCGATGTTCGGGCCGGTCGGCTCGTGGATGCGGATCCTGAGCTTTCAAAGATTCTTTACATGAAATCGCCAGCCATCGCGGAAATCGCCTCAGCCGTTAGAAAAAGTGAATCGAATGTGATCGGCCCCGGCCGTTCGGCGTGGGACATTGCCCGCGACATGTACCGATCAAAGGATACCGTTTACATCTTTCCTGGAGGAACGCGGAAAACAGGTGCTGAAATCACCAACTGGACTTCGATGCAAGCAGGAACGCGTGTTGAAGTTGGCGGGAGCGTTGAAAACCAGCCAGAGGGTTTGTTGACCCTTGGCGTGGATGGTTCGGCGATTGAACTCGGTGGTGACGAAATTGCAGCCTATTCAACAATTTATTTCACCCAGAATTCCACAGCAAAATACCGGCACGGCAGCACCCTAAAGCCTGCAGAAATTGTCGCACTGCCACGCGGTACGAAAATGCTGGTAGGATACAATGTCGGAGGCCCGGTTTCGGCGCGTCTTCCCGTCTTTACTATCTGCAGTGTGAAATGGAATCGACCGGACACTTTCTATATGGATCCCTCTGGAAAATTGATTCCTGGAGATCAAATGAACGAGAGAAACATCATGCCAGGTGCGATGGTTTTTTACAGGCAGTAATTAGTCATTAGTCAGTAGTCATAAGTTGAGTAGCAAGTCTTTAGGATAGCAACGTTTTGGAATTGCACAGTGTAGTGAGACTTTTTTTACGTCATAAATTTAGCTTGCCACATACGGTATTCGTTGATAGAGGGAGTTTCTTAAAATGGCTTTTTCAGTTCCAAACACAACGTCGGAAAAGTCGGGACGATTTCGATTTGGAATCGGTCTTGCGACTTTGCTCCTTTTCCTCAGCGCGATTGCGGTTCGCGTTGCGGGAGCATGGTGGTACGCTTACAGTCCAAATCCCGACTACGCGGTTGTCGTCCAGATGGCCCGTCATATAGCTGCCGGAACTGATTTTCCTGTGTTCTTTTATGGTCAGGCTTACATGGGTTCGTTGGAGCCCTCCGTCAGCGCATTGCTCGTCTTTTTGTTTGGTCCGTCGCCTTTCTTTGTTTGTCTCGGTACAGCACTAGTATCCTTTTTTTTGCTTCTCGTTATTTTTAGAACCGCACTCAAAATTTCAGGATATCTCGCCGCATTTGTAGCGACATCGCTTTGCTTCATGGGGCCGATGGGTTATTTCCATTACATGTGCTCGCCACGAGGGGGCTATGCACTCTGCCTGCTCCTGACGACCCTTCTGATCCAGATGGGGGCGTTCGTTGGCTTTGAGACGACAGCGAACTGGAAGCGAAACAGTAAGGCCTAT
>JBBQIY010000269.1:0-3394 GCA_038325415.1 Kiritimatiellia bacterium | reverse complement strand
GAAGTTGGAAATCAAGCACTTACGCCAATTTAGGCGAAATAATTCATGTCTCTGTTCTCGTGACACCACGGAAGAAGTTTGCAACTGTGCATCACGTGTTGAGAATCAATGCTGTATTCTGACTCCTGACTTCTGTATTCTGGGTGGGATTCAACTAAATTGAATCCCACCCAATTGCTGGTGAGTCTCCGTGATTTGTTGCGTTTTGCTGTTTGATGGTGTAAAATGCAGCGTCTCATACACAAAGAGAGAGTTTTCGGAGATCCACAATGTCAGTCCGCGTCCGTTTCGCACCTAGTCCCACAGGAAATGTCCACATCGGTAATATCCGTGCGGCTGTCTTTAATTGGCTTTTCGCCCGCCATGCCGGAGGTCAATTCCTCCTTCGCGTGGAGGATACCGACCGCGAACGTTCGACGCCCGAGGCCATCCGTACCCTTCTCGAATGCATGAAGTGGCTGGATCTGAACTACGACGAGCCAGCCGTATACCAAAGCGCACAGACGGAGCGTCACCTCGCGGTGGCTGCCGACCTCGAAGCGCGTGGCTTGGCCTACCGCGAGAACAAGGGCGGCACGGGCGAATGCCTCATCTTCAGAATGCCGCAGGACGGCGAATTACGCTTCAACGACCTGGTCAAGGGTGACATGAAGAAGAAGGCTAAGGATACGCAGGACTTCGTCATCGTCCGCTCCGACAACACCCCCGTCTTCCATCTCGCCAACGTCGTTGACGATGTGGATATGACCATCTCACACGTTATCCGTGGCGACGATCACGTGGAAAACACGTTCAAGCACATCGAACTCTTCAAGGCTATGGGCGCAGAGCCTCCGCAATATGCCCATTTGCCGATGATCGTCAATAACATGGGTAAGCCGTATTCCAAGCGCGACGGTGCAGCCTTCGTCGGCGAGTTCAAAGAGCAAGGCTATATGCCGGATGCCCTCTTCAACTTCCTCGTTCTCCTTGGCTGGGCACCTGGTGGCGACCGCGAGATCATGACGCGCGACGAGATGATCGAGGCGTTCACCCTCGAGCGCTGCAAGTCCAGTGCCGCTCGTTTCGACACCAAAAAGCTCAAGTGGATGAACGGCGAATACATCGCCAAACAGCCGCGCGATGCGTTTCGCGAGGAATTCCTCGCACGCATGAAAGCCGCTGGTGTTCCCACCACCCCGTTGTCGGGAGACCTTGATGCCGTACTCGATCCCATCCAGCCACGCACCAAAACCTTTAACGACATCCCCGCAAACTGCATCTATCTCTTTACGGAAGAGTTTCCGTTCGACGAAGCGGCGGTGTCCAAGCGCCTCAAGCCGGCGGGCACCGCTACCTTCCTGCGCGAGATGTCCGATGCGTTTGAAGCGCTTCCGGAATTCACGCTGGAATCGACCGAACAGCTCGTCCATGCCAAGAGCGAAGCGCTCGGCGGCATGGGAGCTGTCGTTCATCCCATCCGCGTCGCCGTTTCCGGCCTATCCGAAGGCCCGGGACTCTTCGAGTTGCTCGTTCTCGTTGGCCGCGAACGCGTCTGCGCGCGCTGCCGCAAAGCTGCGGAAATCGCTGGATAACGCAGACGGAGGCAACCTCATGGTTGCCCGCAAAATCATACGCATCGCAAGGGCGAACATCTACTATGTCGCCCAATTAACAGTTTTCAACAAGAGGTCCCACATGGAATCACACAAAATCAGCGATGCAAACGTGAAAGGTCGCGTCGTCGCAATCGTCGGAAGACCGAATGTCGGAAAATCGGCCGTTTTCAATAGAATTGCCAAGAAGCGCATCGCCATCGTTCATGCCGAGTCTGGGGTAACCCGCGACCGTCTCATGCGCGAAGTTTACTGGGAGGACCAGCGTTTCACGCTGATCGATACCGGCGGCATCATGAACATCGACAACGAGAAGATTAGTGACCGGATTGATGCGGGCATCCGTGTGCAGGCAGAGGCCGCGCTCAACGATGCCGCTGTCGTTGTATTCGTCGTGGACGCTCAGGAAGGCCTCACGCCGATGGATCAAGAGGTTGCAGGCATTCTCCGCAAAGCAGGTGCAGAAGTTCTTTTAGCAGCCAACAAATCTGACACGGCAGATGTCGACAACGCCTCGACCGACTTTACCCGCCTCGGCTTCCCCGTCTATCCAATTTCCGCCTTGCATGGTCGTGGCTTCCAAGCTTTGATGGAGGACTTGATCAAAAAGCTTCCCGCGCAAGTCGAACAATTCGGTGCAGGGGCGGAGGATGAAGAACATCATCTCTGCGTTGCCATCGTCGGAAGACCCAACGCTGGCAAATCATCGTACATCAACAAGCTCTTGCACACCGAGCGCGTCCTCGTTTCGGATGTTCCGGGCACAACGCGCGATAGCATCGATGTTCCGTTTTCCGTTGAAGGACGCAACTACACGCTCATCGACACCGCAGGCGCGAGGCGCGAAGCACGCGTCGACACCGCCGTGGAGCGCTACAGCCGCATGAGGATGCAGGAGAGCGTTGAACGCGCCGACATCGTCGTGCTCATGCTCGATGCCACACGTGGCGTTAGCCTTCTCGACAAACAGCTTGCAGGCTTGATTTCCGACCTCGGCAAAGGGTGTGTGATCGTCGTCAACAAATGGGATATCGCAGAGTCGGTCGAGAAAGAATTCTTAGAGAAGCTTGCCTACGAAATGAAATTCATGGCGTACTGCCCCATTGTGTTCACCTCCATGCAAACCGGCAAGAACGTCGATAAGATCCTCGGCGCAATCGAACACGTTGCCGCGCAGTGCCAGGCCACGCTCCCGACAGGCATCCTCAACCGAGTTATGTCGAGTGCCTACGATACCATGGGCACGGCGGGAAAGAACGGCAAGCCGGTGAAAATGTACTACTCCACACAGGTAGGCCGCAACCCGATTGTCGTCCGCATCTTTGTCAACGATCCCAAGCGCCTCCCGGGACACTACCACAATTTCATCGTCAACTTGCTTCGTCGAGAATTTGGTCTGGAAGGTGCCGTGGTTCGCTTGCAGTTCCGAGCTCGAGAACGCAAAGCTTTTGTGAAATAATACGCTACAAAAGCTTCAGCCTCTCCTATTGCGGTCACGACCTTTAAAAAAGGAAGCCCAGCGCACTTTACGTACACTGGGCTTTAAGTTGGGGCGGAAAACGGGGCTCGAACCCGCGACATCCGGCACCACAAGCCGACGCTCTACCAACTGAGCTATTTCCGCCATCAAAGAAACGGGTTGGATACTACCACATTCATGGCCTCCTGTGCAAGCGCAAATTAAGCAAGGGTTCGGGTCAAAATATTTTGACGCGAACCCAGTCATTCGTCATTGGTCATTAGTTGCTAGTATGTCTCGCGACCAATGACTAATGACCAATGCCCAATGCCCAATGCCC
>JBBQIY010000268.1:0-3398 GCA_038325415.1 Kiritimatiellia bacterium | reverse complement strand
AACCTATCTGGACGGTGTAGGCAATAAGCACAACCCCGGTGTGGAAGACCAAACCAAAATGATGAACATCAACACGGACTTGGAATGGCTGTTCAATCCCCATCCGCCGATTGGCTGGCGGACGTTGAACAGCCAGTACCTTGAGTTCATACTACCCACTCCTAAATGATTAGAGAAAGGAAATTCTTATGAGAAAAATTATTTATACGCTTTTGTTCATTGTGACTGTAGCCTCGGTTTTTGCAGAGGAGTTTAGTGACATTCCGCAAGCGGAAATCGATAAAAAAGTTTCGCGTGCTGCTGCTGCCATTCCACTGCTCGTGGCACATTCCAGTGCCGCTGGGGTCGGTATGTTTATTGGTGATTGTTCGACTACTAACGTTTCGTTCGTAGACATCAGCGTTCAGCAGTGGTGGACGCCCGATCCCGGAACAAACACCGTGCGTATTAGCAAGATCAAAAATCTACCTGACGAGTGGATCTTCCCCACCAACGTTACTGTAGTTTTTTTTGCGAAGACAAAGGCTCAGTGGTATGGTCAACATGCGGAATACTACCTGACCAATGCGGAAGAGCGTGCCGAGTTGACGTTTGGAGATGTTGATCGGTCATGGTTCCGGAAGACACGCGACAATGAACTCGTCTATGTTTTCGCCACGAATCTGTGGGGATGTTTGAGAACGAATTTGAACCTGACGAACTACTATTCGATGCTCCGTGACGCCGAGCGCACGGTTTCCAAGCAAAATTCTTGGCGAGTTCACATTGATGCATCCAAAAGCCTTTCGTGGTTTCTCAACGACCTCTCCGAGAGCGATCTCGCAGAGAAGCTCGACGATCCGCTCCTGAGCCCTGTTATGAAAGGAAGCGTAAGAGCGACCTTGTACGATAAATTTCAGTGGAGATATGTCAATGGAGTTATAACACCGCCCCAGTGATCCGTGCATTTCATCCTCCCAGATGCTAGAGGTCATTTGCAAGATCTCGGCGCACGAGGTGGGGCATACGTTCGGGCTGGTAGACACGTACTATTTAGGTGGCATGGGGGAGAAGCATAACCCCAGTGCCGAAGACAAATTGAAGAAGATGAACTTTTAAAAAAAGAGAAAAATATGAAAAATAAGTCACTCGTGTTGATGGTGCTGTTTGCCGCTCTGTGCCTCATAGACCCGGGTTGCACAACGGCCGCCATCGTTGCGACAGGTGCTGGAGCTGCGTACGTGCTACTCCCTGGCGAGGCGAAATGGAACCAAGGTAATTTCGCCGGCGATCTGTATCGGCAATCGATTCCTGCCGAAGGCAAAGGAAATGCGGCGATTTCGCCTTACAGCATGGCTTCCATTTTGAGCCTCACGTATACTGGAGCGACGAATTCTACCGCACGTGGCATGGCCAGTGCGCTCTGCATTGAAGACCGAGGCGACGAAGTGGCCTCCGTCTTCCGTAGGATCAATAAGGCACTCCTTGCCGCTGGCGCTGATGACGGGATCAAGATCGAGTACGGTAATTCGATATGGACAAAGGCAGGCTTGACGCTCGAGCAGCCGTTTATCGACACCGCTCACAAGGGTTTCGATTGCGATGTGATTCCCGTTGCCATGAACGAGATGGGGCGCAGTCGCATCAACCAGTTCGTTAAGGACCAGACGAAAGGGAAGATCGATGAGATCATCCCGCCACCGCTGGACAGCAACACCGAGCTGATTCTCATTAACACGCTCTACTTCAAGGCGAAATGGCTAACCCCGTTCCCCAAAGGCGAGACGGCCGATCGCGTATTTCATGCTCCAGACGGTGATGTCTCAGCTAAGTTCATGTCGCGGACTGGAGCCTATCGTCATGCAGCGTGCGAAGGTTACGATGCACTCTATTTGCCGTATCAAGGCGAAACCGCCGAAATGCTTGTGTTTCTGCCGAGCGAGACGTTTGGCATGGATGCCCTCGTGAAGGCATTCGGGACTGGTTTTATAAAGAAGACAGATGCGGCCGCGCAAGAGAAGCAAGTTGGTGTTTCCATTCCAAAATTCAACATCGAAAGTTCGATGGAGGTGAGTCAACCGCTCGTGGACATGGGTATGGGACTCGCATTCTCAGCCAAGGCAGAGTTCCCGGGCATTACATCGGACTGCCAACTGCAGATCAGTAAGGTGATTCACAAGGTTCGGGTCGATGTGGATGAAGACGGAACCGAGGCTGCTGCTGCCACAGCCGTGATGATGATGAGATCCGCGATGATGCCACGTCCTCCGGAAGTTGAATTTGTCGCCGATAAGCCGTTCCTATTTCTGATTCGCGAACGGTCTACTGGCGTTGTGCTTTTCATGGGGCGTGTGGAGAAGCCCAGTGCCTCAGACAGCAGTGAGGGGTCGGATGGAAACTGACCCCAAAAGGCGAGTTGGCTTCATCGGAATCATCATCGATGACCGCGAGCGAAGTGCGGCTGCGGTCAATTCTGCCATTTCCGAAATGGGCCACATTTTGGTCGCAAGAGTCGGCATTCCCTACAAGGAGCGCGGCTGTTCGGTGATTACCTTGGTGGTCGACGCCACGACCGATGAGGTGGGGTGTCTGACGGGAAGACTCGGTAAGATTCCCGGCGTTTCAGTTAAGTCGGGCTTGTCGCGTTGATGCTCTAAGGATCCTTGAATCATGTGATGAAACGGAGTTTTATTGTCGACGGATTACCGAAAAGGGTTTAAGATACTGCATAATCACTAATGGAAAATCAAACATGGCTTGGACACTCGACACATTCCGTCAGCGTAAAAGGGAAGCGTTCTCCTGGCTCAATGCCACGCAGTTCTTCGGAGCACTGAACGATAATATCTTTAAGACGCTCATTCAGATGTTTATCATCGGGATGGTTCCCAAGGCGAACGCCGTGACGCTGGCCCGCGCCACCATCGTCTTTGCGCTGCCCTATCTTTGCTTCACATCCTACGGAGGCTTTTTAGCCGACCGTTTCAGTAAAAAAACGGTCACTGTCATCCTCAAATATGCCGAATTGGTCATCATGCTCTGCGCCCTTGTTGCATTCGGTATCGGCTCCAGTGGTATGCTTTACGTGCTGCTTTTTATGATGTCGGTTCAGAGCGCGCTCTTCAGTCCCACCAAGTACAGCATTCTCCCAGAGATCGTCAAGCGCGATAATCTCTCCCGTGCGAACAGTCTTCTTGTGGCATTCTCATTTCTCGCCATCATCGCGGGATCGGCGACTGCGCCGGCGCTGGCCAAGGGAACCACGTGGTGGGTTGAGTCTCGAGGCGTGAGCGGCAACAATCTCGCGTATTTCCTCGCGCAACTCGTTTGTGTAGGCGTCGCCATCGCTGGAATTATCACCTCGCATCGCGTGTTTCCCCTTCGTTCGATGAAGCCGGACCTCCATCCAGATTTGCTGT
>JBBQIY010000267.1:0-3487 GCA_038325415.1 Kiritimatiellia bacterium | reverse complement strand
AGGGAGATTTCGGTTCCTAACTCAAAAACCGAGCGCATATTGGCATCTGCTTCTACGTTCTGCGTGCTACTGGTGGTTTTATCAAATGTCTCGACGTTGCCGTAGGCATTTGTGGTGACAACGATTTGCGAACTCGTGCTGACGATTTTTTCGAGGGTCTTTGAATAATAGGTTGCTCGATAGCCCGCACGGGGAACGACATTAAGGAACCCAAAACATTTGAAGGGTCTTGAAAGCTTCGTGTCGGTGTCGAATCGTAAGACATCATAATCAACAGGGAGGGGATCGAAGCGTTCGTCGAATTTTTTATTCAAGAAGCTTGCTGCCGTTGCATTTTCGACATAGATTCCGCTGGTGCCGAGTTCGAGTGAATTGAGGTTGAACCAAGCTTCTGGAAGGCGTTCGACCTGGGTGTAAAAGTCATTGAGACGTATGCGACCGAGCATGCCGTAACTGTAGAAATCCTCAAGGTGCGTGTAGGAGAGGTAGTTGTCGGGCTGGTTCATCGACCGATATTCATCTTCAAAGAAATTTTTCATGAAGAGATCGTCGCTGACATAGACTCCCTGAACCAGCAACTGATCCCTTTCCGTGACGTTCCAGGCATGATTCAGACGGAGGCGATAACGTTCGGGATCGTCGACAGACTTCGGAAGATCTTCATCGCTCAGATAGTAAGCAGAGAACCAGCCTTTGGATGCGTCGGCTGTGCTCCAAGTAAGTTTTTCGCCGTAGGCGACGCCTCGGTCGAGACGATAGTCAACGCTGGTCTTCGAGTCGAAGAAGGTTCTCGTTTTTTTGTTCCAATAGAGTGGGAACTTGTAGGAGCTGAGCAGATAAGGGCCCCAGGAGCTTTGATATCCTGGCTCGAAACGAAGGCCGTAATGGCGAACGAGATCTTTCCAATAGTAGGGGAAGTAGAAGAAGGGAACACCAAAAACGGATGGGACAACGCCCCACGCGGTAATATCGTTACCAGGACGAAATCGGAGGCGCTTCGCTTTGAGCTGGTAGTGGAAGTGTCCCGGTGCGTTTGTGCAGGTCGAAACGACCGCATTGTTGACGAGATAGGTTTTGTCCTCTGTGATTGCGCCTGTGTCGGCTAGGACGCGAAATGGAGTACTGAAGATGTCGATGCCCTTGGCTTTTCCGGCTGTCTTTTTGAGGTTGATTTCGAGTTCATCCCCGTGCCACAGGCTTCCATCGCTTCCGGCAAGGATGACGCCCTCTTTCGCTTGTGCATCACCGGTCTTGTTGTTGTAACGAATGCGTGCAGCGCGCAACTCCATGTCTCGGTAGCGAATCGCCACATTGCCAGAAAGAGTGACCCAACCCGAGTCGAGTTCATATTCTGCGTGGTCGGCCATTACTTGGGTCTTGTCGCTTCCAGTTCCGAAGTCCGTACTGAACTTCGGCAGTGCGGCGACGGCTTGGATTCTCAGCGAAAAAGCCAAGATGAGCCCGATGCCGATCATCGCCGGTATTGAGAAACCAGTTCGTTTTGTTTTCAAGGACGAGATCTCCGTTGATGAAACCATATTAGACATTGAAGAGAAATTCCACGACATCTCCGTCGGCTACTTCGTATTCTTTACCTTCCATTCGAGCAAGGCCGAGTGCCTTGCACGGCTGTTCGCCTCCGTGGCGGACGTAGTCGTTAAAAGCAATAACTTGGGCGCGAATGAATCCACGCTCAAAGTCGGTATGAATGACACTGGCGGCTTTGGGGGCTTTCCAACCGCAGTGGATTGTCCACGCACGGACTTCTTTGGGACCCGCCGTCAAATAGCTGATCAGACCAAGGGTCTCATAGCCCGTGCGCACGATCATATCGAGGCCGCTTTCCATAATTCCGTACGAGCCAAGAAATTCTGTGCGCTCCTTGTCGGCTAGGCCAGCCATGTCTTCCTCGATCCTCGCGCAAATTCTGACGCACAATGCACCCTGTTTCTCAGCATACTCACGCAGCGAGAGCACGAGGTCGTTATCCGCAGCGATATCCTGCTCGCCGACATTGGCCACGTAGATAATCTTCTTGTCGGTGAGAAAGCGCATGTCGCGGAGGATAGGCTGTATTTCCTCAGTGTCCCTTCCCGGAAATGTCCTAACCGGATAGCCGTCCTCGATGTGCTTCTGTAGCAGTTTGACGGCGTCAAGCTCCTTGCGGGCATCTTTGTCAGAGCGGGCCACCTTTGCCAAGCGCTCAACGCGCTTTTCCAGACTCTCCATGTCTGCCAACAGCAATTCGTTTTCAATGATGCTGACATCGCGCAGGGAATCAACCGACCCTTCCACGTGAACGACATCTGCATTTTGAAAACAACGCACCACTTGAATGAGCGCCTCGCATTCGCGGATGTTCGCGAGGAACTTGTTTCCGAGACCTTCGCCACGGCTTGCCCCTTTAACCAACCCTGCGATATCAACGAACCCTACTGTTGCATAAATGATCTGCTCGGGGTGGGCGATGGCGGCCAACTTCAGAAGCCGCTCGTCTGGAACGGGCACGGTTGCCAGATTAGGTTCGATCGTACAGAAAGGATAGTTCGCCGACTGCGCGTTCTGTGTACGCGTCAGCGCGTTGAAAAGTGTGGATTTGCCGACGTTTGGTAAGCCGACGATGCCGATGCTCAGGGCCATGAATGCTCCTTGGTTCAGTTAAGACATCCATATTACCCGATTCGGCTCTTTTTGGGAAGAACATTACGCCGAACGGCAGAATTCTAAATAGGGCTAAACCGAACGGTCGGGACAGAGCCCGACCCTCCAGTTTCAGGGAAAATCGCTTGTTAAAAATAGTGGAGGGACGACCTCCGTGTCGTTCGTTATGCAAAAGAAAGTCATAATTAGTCATAATTGCTGGACGAACGGAGGTAGTCCGAATTGAGGTTGCCAGAGTGCGATTCCGGCCTCGGCGAGGCCAGCCACAGGGAGAAGTAGCGAGTAGCGAGTGGTGAGGACACACAAAGAGAAGATAATTACCTCAAGATACAGGATATACAGGATAGCCCGAGGAACCCATCCTGTTTATCCATCCTGTTTATCTTGTCATTCATGTTAAAAAACTCTCATGTAAAACCGGGAGTTTTAAAGTCGCAACGCCGAGGCGGTAGCCTCGGAATAATTCTCTTAATCTACGTTTCTCTTTTCGCCAGCAGATTTTAAACGTGGATTAAGAGAATTAGCCGCCACTACCGTGGCTGAGAGAGATGGTGAGGTAATAGCCTGGGAAGAATCTACTCGATTTACGCTTCCTTCTTAAATGTTTTATGTGATTAACGGCATGATTAATTAAACTTCACGTGCTCCTTCGTGCAGAATTTCCTTGGTATTCTCGGTGATTTCTGGTGCGCCAAGCAAAGCTTGGCAGAACTTGCAAATTGAAAGGTATTTGCCTTATGAATTGACCATTACATAAGTAGTGACGCGAGCACTGTGAAGGGCGACCGACGCGGTGAAGCCTCGCGTTTACAAATGTGCGAGCCAT
>JBBQIY010000266.1:0-3495 GCA_038325415.1 Kiritimatiellia bacterium | reverse complement strand
CTTGTTCTCGCATTTGGTGAAGGCGTAGATTGCGTTGATCGCCTTCTCTATGGAAGAGCCTGCGATGAGGGTGATGATGATCTCGACCTTGTCCGCCGTGGCATCTTGGATCGACTTGACGGGGATTTTCTTGCGGCGTGCGGCGTCTTCGATTGAGGCGATGAGCGTTTCGGTGTTCTGTCCGAAAGGGATCTCCGTAATCACCAGCGTGTTGGGTCCCTGCGGGACGATGCGGGCTCGTATGGTGATACGGCCAACGCCATCGTGGAACTCCGAGACATCCAGCATCCCACCCGTCAAGAAGTCGGGAAGAATCGAGAACGGCTTATTCTGGATGATGGCGATTTCCGCCTCCAGCAACTCCATAAAATTGTAAGGGAGGATCAGCGTGGAGAGGCCCACGGCAATGCCTTCAGCGCCGAGCATCAGCAGCAGCGGCAACTTGGAAGGCAAGAGGAGCGGCTCTTGGTTACGTCCATCGTAGCTGGGTATAAAATTTGTTGTCTTCTTGTTAAAAATCTCATCACGGGCGAGGGGCGTCAGCCGGCATTCGATGTATCGCGGTGCGGCCGCACCGTCGCCCGTGTAGATGTTTCCGAAGTTTCCCTGGCCTTCGATCAGGTAGCGCTTGGTGGTGAGGTTGACGAGCGCTTCGCCGATGGAGGCATCGCCATGCGGATGGTACTGCATGGTGTGGCCGATGATGTTGGCCACTTTGATGAAGCGTCCATCGTTCTTCTCAAACAGCGAATGCAGGATGCGTCGTTGCACGGGTTTGAGGCCGTCTTCGACGGTCGGGATCGCGCGGTTGCAAATGGTGTAGGAGGCGAACTCCAGGAAGTTGGCGTCCATGATGCGAGCCAGAGGACCGCTTGAGGCGGGTGCGAAGACGACAGGGAGCGGTATGATCTCTTCGTCGGGGTTGGCGTCGGAATCGGGGATATCGAAATCGTCATCGCCGTCGCGGGGCGTCTTGCCCGCAGGTGGTTTGCCTGTGGAACCGCCGTCGGAGGCAGAGTCTTTAACGGGCGCTTTCGTTTCCGGTACGCTCGTCTCGGCGGGTGTCGACGGATCGTGTTCAACGGTCGAAATGGTCTCGCCGTTATCGTCCATGATAAACAGCTCCTGCGTCATCCGGCGCGGGGGCGGAGTTACGTCCTTCTTCTTGCTCATGATATCGCCTCCAGATCAATGACGAGATTGTCCATGATGTACTGGCGGCGTTCTCTTGTGTTCGTTCCCATGTAAAAATTGATCGTATCGAGGAGATGCGTATCGCGAGAAATATCCACGGGGGTAAGTCGCATGTCATCGCCGATGAAGTTTTTAAATTCGTCCGTATTCACTTCGCCGAGACCTTTGAAGCGCGTGATTTCGGCTTCTTTTCCGCATTTGGCGATGGCCTTGACGCGCTCATCATCGGTATAGCAATAATAGGTGTCGGCCTTCTTCTTGGAATTGCGTACGCGGAAGAGCGGTGTTTCTAAAATGTAGAGATGCCCGTCTTTAACGAGGCGCTCGAAGAACCGCATGAAGTAGGTAATCATGAGATTGCGGATGTGCAGACCATCGACGTCGGCATCGGTGGCGAGGATCACCTTCTGGTAGCGGAGGCTATCAATGGTATCCGCGATGTTGAGTGCACACATCAGGTTGTAAAGCTCTTCGTTTTTGTAAATGGCATCCCGTTTCAGATCGCACGTGTTGAGCGGTTTGCCGCGCAGGGAGAACACGGCCTGCGTGTTAGGCGAGCGCGCTTGGGTGAGCGTACCGGCGGCAGAAAGGCCTTCGCAGATGAAGATCATTGTGTTGATGCCCTTGCCCTTAGCGACATCGAGGTGCTCTTTGCAATCTTTGAGTTGCTTGATGCGGATGGAGATCGCTTTTGAACGTTCACGAGCGGTCTTCTTGATGTTGTTCAGCTCGCGACGAAGCGTTCGTGTGTCCTCGATCTTCTCCACCAGTTTTGTGGCGCTGGCGGGATTGCGATTGAGCAGTTCGATGACAGCTTGTTTGATGCTGGCAACGAGTTCGGAGCGGATTTCGGCGTTGCCGAGCTTATTCTTCGTCTGCGATTCAAATACGGGATCCTTGAGTTTGATGGCGACGGCACCGACAAGGCCTTCGCGCACATCATCGCCGTCGAACTTCGACTTCGGGGAATATTCGTTGACTGCTTTCAGAATGCCTTCGCGGAACGCGGAAAGGTGTGCGCCGCCATCGCTGGTGTGCTGGCCATTGACGAAGGAGAAATATTCTTCGGTGAAGCGGTTCGTGTGGGTGAAGGTGAACTCGAGAATTTTGTCCTTGTAGTATAAAGGCTGGTAAATCTTTTCGAATTGAACTTCGTCGTTCAGCAGGTCGAGCAGACCGTTCTCGGACCGAAACGTGGCCCCATTATAAACAATCGCGAGACCGGAGTTGAGGTAGGAATACAAGCGCATGCGGCGCTCGATATGTTCCTGCCGAAAATCGAAATTTTTGAAGATTTGCAGATCCGGTTCAAAGAGAATTTTCGTGCCGTTGCGTTCGGTGGTCTCGCCTTCGGTTTCTTCGATCAACACGCCCCGTTCGAAGCGCACCTCGGCATAGCGGCCATCGCGAATGGAGCGCGCTTTGAAGCGAGAGGAGAGCGCGTTGACTGCCTTAGTGCCCACGCCGTTCATGCCCACGGAGAACTGGAACACGTCGTCGTTAAACTTGCCGCCTGTATTGATTTCCGAGACGCATTCGCGCAGCTTGCCTAGCGGGACCCCGCGACCGTAGTCGCGGCAGGAGACGATGTGGCCTTCGAGGGTGACTTCGACCCGCTTGCCGTAGCCCGAAATAAATTCGTCGACTGCGTTATCGAAGACTTCCTTCAGGAGGACGTAGATGCCATCGTTGTAATCGGTTCCATCGCCGATTCGCCCGATGTACATGCCGGTACGTTTTCGGATATGCTCAAGCGGGGAAAGCTGTTGGATGGTGCTTTCGTCGTAGTCGCGTTTATTTTTCTGCTTCGAATCTGTGTCGCTCATGTTCGTTTAGGGGGCAAAGAGGTAACGATTCCGCCGGGCGTGGTAAAAGGTCCCCTTTAAAAGTGGTTCGGGACGGTGGCCCTGATAGGCGGGGTAAATGAGGTCGAAGTGTAGCACAAATCAAAAAATCAGGAAAGAGAGGCTTTTGGGAGAAGTATGAAGTGTGAAGTATGAATGATGAAAGAGTAGCGAGATTTAAAACTTTGTCGGGAACTTTGTCGAGGGAGTGAAAGAATAGTGGGTGGGAAGACGAGAACAATGCAAGAGGTTTTTAGACAAGATTACAAGATTAACCGGATGCAATGGAGATAATTGTGAGTGGGTAGAATTTTAAGGGTGGGCGTCAACATAGTTTGACGCCCACAGGAGTCAGAAGACAGGAGACAGGAGTCAGAAGTTGGAAATCAAGCACTTACACGGAGTTAGACAAAATAATTCATGTCCCTGTTCTTGCTACACCATAGAAGAATGGCGA
>JBBQIY010000265.1:0-3514 GCA_038325415.1 Kiritimatiellia bacterium | reverse complement strand
GCGTTTGTTTTTTTTGTAGGGGGATGTGTTTCGTACAAAGGACAAATGGAGCGTGATGCACACGTGCGCGATTTCACGAAAACACTTTCTGAACGTCGTGCGGCATTGCCGGAAAAACCGCTTTCGCTTGAGACAGCGGTTGAGTTGGCTCTGGATGCGAACTATGACATTCAGTTGGCAGATCTTGACGTTCGGATGGCGTCGCTCGGCAAGAACATTTCGTTTGTGCAATTCTTGCCGCAGGTTACCGCCTCGGCTAATTGGACGGCATGGGACAAGCAGCCGATGATGCAGGATCGCACCTACACGGGGGCAAATGTTTCGATCGGTATGCCGTTGCTGGTTCCTTCGCTTTGGTTTTTGTATGCCTCTAAGGGAGAGCAGACGGCGCAGGCGACTGCGCGGGCGCATTATGTACGCCAGACGATTGCGTTGCAGACGATGAAGGCGTATTACAACTGTATGATCTCCGCAGATGAAGTTGCTGTGGTTGCTAAACAACTGGAAACAGCCAGTGAAACCTCGGCACGTGTTTCGGGTCTTGCAGAAGAGGGCTTAGCTCGCGACTGGGAGGCGAAACAGGCAGCGGCTCAGCTTGCAGCCAGGGATGCGAGTTTGGCTCAGGCGAAACGGAATTACCTGAACCGTCAAGGGTCGCTACTCAATCTTCTCGGACTTCCGCCCGACGCTTCACCCGATGAGTTGAAATTGAGCGGTGAATCAACAGGCGACCTGATCGACACAAACAGTGTGGAGAATCTTATTCTTACGGCTCTGTCATCAAATCCTGAACTCGAAATTGCAGATCGGAATGTGGTGATAAACGAAAATGGGGTCCGAAAGGCCATTGCTGATTTTCTGCCGTCACTGGCGGCTGTCGGAACGCTGAATTGGACGTCGGATCAGCATACGTGGACAGCGAATCGCTCCCTGGGTCTTGTTGGGGGATGGGAAGCCTTTAATGCGTTTGCAAATGTCGGGCTCTATAAACTGGCAAAGGCGGAGCGCACGAAGAGCACGCTTTCCCGCGAACAGACGTTTCTGAGGATTATGCTCGATGTCATGGTTGCGCGCCACAATGTGGACGATGCCCACGACCTTGCTAACGTTTTGTCGAAGACATATGAAGCGGCAAAGCTGAAGTCCGAGGATTATCACTCCCGGCAGTTGGAAGGACTTGTTACGCTCAGCGATGCGCTTGATGCTGAGGCCGCGATGAGCGAAACCGAACTCGCCATGTTACAGAGCCGATATCAGGAGCGGATTGCCTGGGCCGCACTGAAACTTTCCATGGGCGTATTGGATGTGACCGAGCATTCGCACGAGAAGCCAGAAACTCCCGATCCGTCTGATCAGTCTGATCCGACTGATCCGACCGATCCGACTCTTACCAAATAGCTTTTAAGGAAAATAATATGAAACACAGAACAACACTATTGCTTACAGCCACCGCATTATTCGTGATGGCAACCGGATGTGGTAAAAAAGAAGCTCTCGCCACAAGCACGCTTGCAGACACCGTGCTGAACATTCGTACAGCCGATGCAGGAAAACGAGTTTTCGAACGAAAAATGACGGTACAGGGGAGTCTTTCTTCAGACAAATCGGCTGTTGTTGCTTCGCGTATTGACGGAAATCTCGATGCCGTGTTCGTCGACTTGGGCGATGTGGTCAAGAAGGATGAAACGAAGTTGTTCGCAATCGATCCCGTTGCACTGCAGAGCCGGGTGCTGATTGCTGAATGCAACGTGAATACGGCGAAGGCGCAGGAACTTGTCGCCGAGGCGACAGCCCGTCGGGCCTCTGCGGAACAGAAGAAAGCGGTACTGGACTTTGATCGCTATGAACGCCTTCACAAAGACGCACGCGTTTCCGACAACGAATACGAGCAGATTGCAATCCAGCGGGAATCGGGTGATGCCGCCGTTGCCATTGCCGAGGCGACGATTGAACTCTACAAACAACAGGTCGCGCAGTTTGCCGCAGCCCTCGCCATTGCAAGACGGAATCTTTCCGATGCAACTGTTTTTGCGCCTCTCGACGGCATTGTTGGGGAACGTTTCATGGAGCCGGGCGAACAAGCCAAACAAGGAGCGCACATCATTCGCATCAATGGCGTACAGAAGATCAAGGCAAGTGCCTACCTTCCTGCGTCCTACTACGAAGATGTAGTACCCGGAAAAACCGAATTCAAACTTTTTGTTGATAAGACAGACCGCGGTCTCTTTAAGGTAACGGCGAAAAGCCCTGCGGTGGATATGCAACTGCGGACTTTTGAGTTTCGTGGCTTGGTGGAAGATCAAGCATGGGCGATTCCAGGGAAGATGGCCGACTTTGAGGTTGTTTTCGAGAGCCATGAGGGCATCGCTGTACCAGACGAAGCGATCCTTGTTCGTCAGGTGGGTTCTATTGTTTTCGTCGAAAACCAAGGCGTGGTAAATGAAGTCGTTATCAAGACGGATCTCCGCAACGCTGGATTCACCGAGGTTATTGAAGGTCTCACCGGCGGCGAGCACATCGTCGTTGAAGGCCAGTCACAGCTTTACGATGGCCGCAAGGTCGCCGTAGTGAAATGAGGTAGATTATGTTTCTCGCAACCGCATCAACAAAACGCCCTGTCGCGATGGGCTGTCTGATCATCGCTCTCATTGTCTTGGGGATAAACTCCTACAAGGATATTTCACTCGAAAATATGCCGAGCGTTGATATCCCCTACGTAACCGTCACGACCGTCTGGCTCGGCGCATCACCGGAGGACATGGAGAAGGATGTCGCAAAATACATTGAAGACGCCGTGTCGGGTGTGGAAGGGCTCAAGCACATCAACTCGCTTTGCCTTGAAAACGTCTGCAACGTCGTCGTTGAATTCGATCTGTCCGTCGACGTTGACGTCGCCGCACAGAACGTGCGCGAAAAAATTGATGGTGTGCTTTCTAATCTTCCGGCGGCGGCGGAACGTCCTGTGATCGAAAAACTCGACATCAATGCCACCTCGGTTGCGACGATGTTTTTGTCCGGCACCCAAACGGTCGATGACCTCTACGACTACGCGGACAACGACCTCTCAGATCGCTTCGCTACGGTCAAGGGCGTTGCTTCTGTCGAATTAATCGGTGGCAATCAACGCGAAATTTGGGTCGAGCTGGATCGTGACAAGCTCGCGGCGGCTGGCCTTACCTCCGCGACGGTTGTCTCAGTTTTGAAGAACAGCATCATGACCGTGCCGGGGGGACGTCTCCGCGACTCCGGTAGCGAATATTCTCTTCGCTTCGATGCCGACACCTATACGGTTGAATCAATCAACCGATTAGAAATTGCAGCAAGCAATGGGGCGAGACGCTACTTATCGGATCTCGGATCCGTCCGAATGGCCACCGAGGAAATCCGACAGCGTGCCTTTTTAAACGGCGTTCCGGGTGTGACCATCAAAGTCGTGAAGAAATCGGATGGAAACACCGTAGAAGTTGTTAACGAAATCAAAAAGCGTTTTGAACGCATTTCGAAGACCCTTCCG
>JBBQIY010000264.1:0-3519 GCA_038325415.1 Kiritimatiellia bacterium | reverse complement strand
AGTGAAGCCACTATCCGCAAGGGAGTAGGTCAATTTCTACCCGCGCTACGAGATGTGCCCGGAACATGGCGCTCTTGCCCAGTTGCGTTTAGTGGCGATCGCCTGCCCTTAATTGGCTCAGTTCCAGGCGTTGATGCGTCTTGCGTTGCTCGGCCATGAGGTCGATCACCGGATGGGCGGTCTTTGAGAATTCTGTGCTGTCGGCATCGGCCCACTTCATGACATTCCGGGCGTATTCAATGACCATACATTGCATGCCGAGGCAGATTCCGAGGAGGGGGATATTGTGTTCGCGTGCGTAGCGTATGGCGATGAGTTTGCCTGGGATACCGCGATCACCGAATCCGCCCGGAACGAGAATACCATCGACGTTGTCGAGTTTTGCGAGGCATTTTTCGAGGTCTTCCGCTTCGATCATGTCGACCTCGACCTTGGCGCGCGTGGCGATACCAGCGTGGCTGAGGGCTTCGTAAACGCTTTTGTAGGCATCGCGTGTGCTGACGTATTTGCCGACGAGTGCGATGCGGCAGGTGCATGTGGGGTGAGTGGCACGGTCAATGATGTCATCCCACTCGGTGAGGTCGAGGCGGTGCACGGGGAGGCGCAGAAGCTCGAGAACTTTGACATCGAGTTCCTGTTTGGCGAGTTCGGGGGGAACTTCGTAGATGGTGTGTTTGACGTCTTGCTCTTCGATGACCATGTCTTCGGGGACATTGCAGAAAAGCGAGAGCTTGCGGCGGTGGTCTTCCTCCATGGGAACTTCGGTGCGGCACACGAGGACGTCAGGAATGATGCCGATGGTGCGTAGAATACCGACGGACTGTTGGCTTGGTTTTGTCTTGAGTTCGCCTGCGGCGCGGATGTATGGGAGGAGCGTCAGGTGGATGCAGACGCAGTTGCCGGTGCCGGCTTCGTGCTTGAATTGCCGAACGGCTTCGAGGAAGGGCAGCGATTCGATGTCGCCAGCGGTTCCACCGATTTCTGTCATGACGATATCGACATCAGGCCCAGCCGCTGATTTAACGGCAGCCTTAATTTCATCGGTGATGTGGGGAATGACCTGTACGGTTTTGCCGAGGTATCCGCCGGCGCGTTCGCGTGCGATGACGGTACTATAGATCTTGCCGGTCGTGTAGTTGCTGGCTTTGGTGCAGGCGATGCCGGTGAAGCGCTCGTAATGCCCGAGGTCGAGATCGGTTTCGGCTCCGTCGTCGGTTACGAAGACTTCGCCATGCTGGTGCGGTGACATGGTGCCGGGATCAACGTTGATGTACGGGTCGAGCTTCTGCATGGCGACGCGGTATCCGCGGCGCTTGAGCAACATGGCGAGGCTCGCAGAAGTAATGCCTTTGCCAAGGCTTGAGACCACGCCGCCTGTGATAAAGATGTGTTTCGTCATGGTAAATCTAGAGTGTCGTTGTTTACGTTCTCGCGGCTCGGCTACCGCGACATCAGTTCCCGGAACTGTTGGAAGAGATAGTGGGAGTCGTGCGGGCCTGGCGCCGCCTCGGGGTGGTACTGGACGCAGAAGAGGGGTTCACGGCGATGTCGCATACCCTCGACGGTGTTATCGTTGAGGTTGATGTGTGTGAGTTCCAGTTCGTGCGGCATGGATTCAGACACCACGGTGAAGTTGTGGTTCTGACTTGTGATTTCGATTGTGTTGTTGAGAAGATTTTTGACGGGATGGTTGCACCCGTGGTGACCGAATTTGAGGCGTTCGGTTTTTGCTCCGCAGGCGAGGCCGATGATTTGATGCCCGAGGCAGATGCCCATGAGCGGAACTTTGCCGATGAGACGCTTTGTCGATTCGATGGCTCCCTTGACGGCGGCAGGATCGGCGGGGCCGTTTGAGAGGAAGACGCCGTCTGGCTTGAGTTTGAGGATTTCTTCGGCAGAAGTACCGCTTGGCACGATACGCACGCGGATGCCTGCGGCATCCATGGAGCGCAAGATGTTATATTTGATGCCGAAGTCGAAAGAGACCACCGAGAAGTCGCCCTGAGTATTCCATTCGTAGGATTCAGGATTCGTCACCCGCTGCGTGTAGTCCTGATTATCCAGCCCCTCCCATGCTTGTGCTGCGGCAATGGCTTCTGCTTCCGTGACCTTGGTTTCGGAAGCGTGGATAAAAGCCTTCTGGGCTCCATGCTCGCGCAGGTGCAAGACAAGCCTGCGTGTGTCAACGCGTTCCAAGGCTGGCTTCGCGTAGCGTTTGAGCATATCGGAAAGCTCTTCTTCTGAGCGGAAGTTGGAGGCGCGATTCATGTTCTGGACGATCAGGCCGTTCAGGAAGAGCTGGCGTGATTCCATGTCGTCTTGGTTGCAGCCATAGTTGCCGACTTCGGCTGTGGAAAGCGTGACGATTTGTCCGGCATACGAAGGGTCCGAAATGATCTCTTGGTAGCCGGTCATGCCGGTATTGAAAACGGCTTCACCAACGGTGTCGACGGGTGCACCGCAGGATACGCCGTAGAACACGGATCCATCCGCGAGTGCGAGAAAGTGAGGGAGCTTGTTCATGGGTATGGTTTCCGTCTTGTATCAATTCAGGAGGTTGTTAATAAGCGCGGTCGTTGTTGTTTGCCATGTAGTTGATCAGGGCTCTGTTCACGACGCGGTTTCCTCCTGGAGTGGGGTAATCGCCTGTGAAGTACCAGTCACCGGTATGCTCAGGGCAGCACAGTCTGAGTTGCTCGCACGTCTGGAAGACGATCTTGAACTCGGCGCAGAGCCCGTCTGGTTTGAGGAGTTGTCCGATTTCGTCGCACAGCTCCAGTGCCGTGAACGCCGCATAGATCGGCTTGGCTCGGTTCTGCATCTCGCCATCTGTTTTCTTAAGATCCTCGGCGGCGAGTCTTGCGCATTCCTCCATGAGGTTCATCTGGTTTGTCTTGCGGAGTAGCGAGACGACGGCTTGGAAGGCGATCAACTGATCAAAGCTGGCCATATCGATGCCGTAGCAGTCCGGGTAGCAGATCGGGGGTGCGGCGGAGGCCACGACGATTTTTTTCGGGCTGAGCCTGTCGAGAATGGGGAGGATCGCGTTTTTGATTGTATTGCCGCGTACGACGGAGTCGTCGATCACCACCAGATTATCGGCACCGGGTCGGATCACGCCGTAGGTGACATCATAAACGTGGGGAAAGAGGTCGCGGCGCATTTTGGCATCGGAGATGAAGGTGCGGAATTTGGCGTCTTTGACGGCGATCGGCGCGAAACGCACCCGATGCCCAATGTTTAAATCCATCAGCTCTTCAAGGAGTCCATGGTAGCTGATCTGGGCGGTGTTGGGGATATAGGAGAAGACGGTATTGTCCAGATCATGGTCGACGGCCTCCATGATTGCTGGAACGAGGGATCTACCCAGGGCGCGGCGTTCGCGGTTGATGTCGGCATCGTTTCCGCGCGAGAAATAGATGCGTTCAAACACGCAGCGGCGGGGCGTAACTTCGGGGAGGATGCGTTCCATGGAGACGTCGCCATTTCGGAATACCATGAAGGCGTGCCCCGGGGGAA
>JBBQIY010000263.1:0-3530 GCA_038325415.1 Kiritimatiellia bacterium | reverse complement strand
GTTGAATCCCACCAAGAATACAGAAGTCAGGAGTCAGAATACAGCATTGATTCTCAACACGTTATGCACAGTTGCAAACTTCTTCCGTGGTGTCACGAGAACAGAGACATGAATTATTTCGCCTAAATTTGCGTAAGTGCTGTAAGTGCTTGATTTCCAACTTCTGACTCCTGTCTCCTGTATTCTGACTCCTGGGGGCGTCAAACTATGTTGACGCCCACCCCTGCCGTATGTGGATGCGGCACGTCTCGGAGTCATGGGGCTTTCCGGCGGCGGAGCGATGACGATTTGGACGGCATTGACCGACGACCGGATGAAGGCCGCAGAGATCATCTGCTACTCAGACCTGTGGGCCTGCTTCGGGCAGGCGAAGGCAATCTACGGTGCGGCCAGTGCGGCCGACCGGTTGGAGTTGGATTTTTTCCCGAGCGAGCATGGATGGGGAGGCAACAAATCCGTGGAATTCTTTCGACGTTGGCTGGGCGAAGCGCCCGCGCCACAGGACGGTTCCAAACCCGTCCATTGCTGACAACATAAGAGGAACAATTTATGACCGGAACATTTACGTGGATCGACTGGGCAATTGTAGTGGTGGCTGTACTGATCGTACTTGGCATCGGGGCTTGGACACAACGCTTCATGCGCGGTGTTGCGGATTTTTTGACGGCAGGGCGCGTGGCGGGCCGCTACGTGCTCAGTGTCGCCAGTTACGAAGCGGGGATGGGCTTGATCAGTCTCGTCGCAATGTATGAAAACTACTACCAATCAGGGTTTGCATACGGGTTCTGGGGCAATTTGGCTGCGCCGATCTCCATTGTCCTCGGTTTGACCGGCTACTGTACCTAACGTTTCCGCGAAACGCGTGCCATGACGATGGGGCAGTTTCTCGAAATGCGCTACAGCCGAAAATTCCGTATCTTTGCGGGGATTTTGCAGTCGCTCTCAGGCATCATCAACTAGGGACTCTTTCCGGCTGTCGGAGCGCGATTTGTTGTTTACTTCTGTGCACTACCGATTCAAGCCGAATTTACCTGATGTTTTCCGGATTCAAAATGAAGGTACACGTCCGAGGCTGACCCGATAGTTCAGAAAGGGCCGCCAGTATCTTCTCATGATTGCCTGAACGCGAGATCGTTCCATACTGTGACGGGAACTCGCCGGGCATAACTTCTGAGTGACCGTAATTGCCATTTTTGTGGTAACGCAGTGTCAGCGTGTCCACGGTGCCACTTAATTCAAGATTTCCGACGAGAATCCCGTCAGCCATCACCTCTTGCGCTTGGAGCCGTCGAATCACCAGAGCAGAGCATAAGCCTGCATCCGTGATCGGTGGTCGCGGATACAAAACGCGGCGAGGACGCCGCGTCTACTAGTCCCACCGCTCCAAAGGTTGGGAAGATGCCCAACCTTTTTTGCGGCTGTTGTTTTAGACCGTGGCGGGTCGAATGGTGACGGCTGAGCTACTGGCGTGGCCTTCTTCGGCAACAAGTCCGATTGCACCGCAGGGCAAGTCTGCATCCTCTACTTCAAAGACCTGCTGTTGATCGAGCGAGGCAACGAGCGTCGAGCCGCAGCAACGCAGGGCGAGGGTGTAGGAACGTTCGATGGCGAAATCCATTTTGCAAGAAGCCAATTCGGTTTCGACACCTTCCATCATCTTCACTAACGATAATGTACTGCTTGCGGGCTTGATCAGCAGGGCATAGTAGCGCATTAGACCCTGCACACGTGCTGCCAGCCCAGCCGCCTTGGCTAGGTGGATTTTCAGCGAGACGCTGACTTCATAATCGCGCCATTCGCGTGTGCCTTGAATGAGCATACCGCGTCCCAGATTCTGCACAACGCGCTGCGGTGCGAGTTCTTTACGGTTGCCGTCGGTAGCATCCGTCCAAGCCAGCTTCCACATGTCGCCGCCATCAGCAGTGGGCAGCATGAGGCGATCCGCCACGGGGCCGCGCCAATCTTGTTTGCCTTCGAACGCTGCATGAATGCGGGCGATGTGTGTAAGCGAGTGCGAGTTTAAGTGAGTTCAGCCTTAGCGGATGATGATGAGGGTAACGATCTTGCTCGACAGGACGTGCAGAACGCCAGCGCCCACCACGCGGTCTGACGCCAGACTCGCCGCAGTGTAGTCCCCGGGCGCGACAGCTACGCCATCCAAGCGCAGACCACTCACGGTGAAATCGGTATCGACCTTGAGCGTACTGGGGGCGGTTAGACGGATTGCACCTGCATAACTGCCTGTTCCAGTGGAGATGATGCTGTAATTCTTCACGTCGAGGGTGGTATCATTTCCATCTGTGAATTCAAGAATTCCGTTGCCGTCGATGCGGATAGCATTTTGGGTATTGCCGTCCGATTCGATACTGCTCGGGGAGGGCAGAACAAGTTTTCCGCCTGCGGCAATGCCGATGCGTCCGGCCTTGGCAAGCTTAAGCGATGAGTAACCGTTCACGGCGTTTTTTGAGTAGCTCAGGAATCCACTTGCCGTATGCGAATTCATGAGTGGGTTTAACTAACCCCAATTCCACTAAATGCATACACTAGCTTCTTCTTTAAAAAGTTCAAGCACTAAAAATATTTTTTAAACTCATTCTTTTAAGCTGAACTCATACGAGCCGATTGTTGTAAACTTTGTGCCATGACAAAGACGAAGATCTTACAAGGCTGGGCGAGATGCAGTACAAGTCACCGGTCTGTCCCCACTTTTTTTAAATCTCACCCAGCATTTCATTCTCTAAACGGAGTCTGGGGTTGTCTACGCTACCCTGCCCTTCGGAACACTCACCTTGTCGTCACCACGGAGCCAGCGGGCGTTGTAAAGCTCTACATCTTCACAACAATCGCATGGCCTCGACGTGTCTTTCGTAGTCGTCGAAGCCCCAACAACATTTCGGACGAACGATATCGGCCCTACTGCCAAACCGTGACTAAAGTAGCGAACCTTGCAACGCAGCATCTCGAAGAGCGATAGCTTTGCTCCTTTCAATAGTTCCGTCTCCACCTTCTCTGACACAAATACACGAGCCTCCTTTGGTTTCTGAAGATTTTCTTTCACCTCCGGTTTGGTCTCACCATCTTCGGAAGACTCGGAATCGACTTCCTCTGCTTCCGGTGCGAGCGTCTCGATATAACCGTCTATTGCCGAGGTGTACGCCTCTAGGGCAATCTCGTAAGACACCTTGCGACGGACATACGCCGCCGCAACCAGCGTGCGCAGACCGTTACGGAAAAGTGTGTTACCACGAATCGCCGTGCCATAGCCAGACCAGCGGTACTCGCCTGGTTCCTCAACGATTTCCGCGCGCACCGGATTCAGATCGATGTACGCTCCCACTGCCATCAGCGTCGTGTAGTCCGGCGAGAGCAAGATGCTTTTAAAACGTGAACCCCAGATCGTGCCCACATGGTTGTGACGGAAATTATACGACATGGAGTACGTCTCTTTTAGGGTCTTGCAGAACTGTGAGAGGTCGAACATGCGTAGACGCAACGCCGCTTTGGCATCAATCGCCTTAAACGAGAGTCCC
>JBBQIY010000262.1:0-3562 GCA_038325415.1 Kiritimatiellia bacterium | reverse complement strand
GATGGCATCCAACATCTGGGGGCATCTGGGAAGAGAAGGCGAAAGTCATTGCGGAGGCGTCCAAACTTCAATATTGTTTGTATACGAGTATATCCATCCAAACCGGCGGCTCAGCCAATTTCCTACTGAATTTTTCATAATGGGACTCAGTAGCGGATCGTTTAGTTTATCTGTGAGATAGTTTTCGGAGGCCTCGTCGAAAAGCCATGAAAGACCGTTCCGAGAATCAAGTTGCACTCGCCAGGAGTCTTGCTTAGCGATAGTGCGCTGAACGTCGCGTAGTACCTCATAGTAGTTCGTCGGATTGGGATTGATACGGACACAGTTCCACAAGTTCGTAGCGAAAGCGTAGACAAGCCCATTGTCGCGTGTCGTGCGAAACCAAGAACGGTTGACGTTTGCAAACGTTAATTCAGCGCGTTCCGCCGCATTGGTTAGGTAATACGCAGCATCTTCACCGTGCCACTGCGCTTTTGTAACGGCAAAAAACACCACAGGAATGTTGGTTGGGAACATCCACTCATCATTTAGCCTGTCGATCTTATGTAAGCGTACGGTATTTGTCCCTGGATCGGGCGTCCACCATTCCTGAACATGTATGTCTACAAACGTAACATTGGTGAGCGAACAGGCCCCAGTAAACACACCGACACCGGCAGATGTTGCTACTTGCACATACCGTGGTACAGTCATGGCGTCGCTGTAGACTTGCTCGTCCAGTTCCGCTTGGGAAATATCGCTCACCTCTTCAGAAAACCCCGATGCAACGGTGAGTGTTATTACAAGAAAGCTAATAATTTTCTTCATTTGCTTCTCCTTCGAAATTCTCATTTTGGTACAGGAAGTACGAATTCAAGATATTGACTATTCAGCGTCCGCCAGCCGACTGGTGGATGTTGTTTAAAGAGCCACCTCAAATCCGTGTTGACGTTCATCATTTTCGATTGGTCTTCGCTCCCAGGATTATGCTTGTTTCCTACTCCTCCCAGATAGGTTGTATCTACCAACCCGAGCGTATGCCCGACCTCATGTGCAGAAACCTTGCAGATGGCCTCCAGCATTTGAGAAGACGAAATTGGAATAGCGAATGGTTGCGGGCTCATGCTATCTTCTGAAAATTTCTTGTAAAGGTTGAATGTTTTGTCACTTATCGATCCAAGGAAACAGTTCGCCACGCCGTTAGCACTTCGCTGTAGCATGGGGGGAGAAAGTGTCAACCCGTATTGATACGCCTCAATATGATCTCCAGTGATTGTCTTCTGGAGTTCGGATGTGATGACCAGGAATTTTGTTGTTTCGACATCGCTGGAGAAAAACGGAACAAAGAGGATATTGACCGAGGCGGGGTAATACGCTCGGAGCCGCTGGAGCGTATCCTGCATGAGTGCATCTGGATCCCCAACATAGTCCGCAGAATAGACAATGACTGTCTGCCCAAGAGCTTGATGATTGATCGGCGTACGAAACAAAGTGTCGGCATCACTCTGCCACTTGACTTGCACCACTTGCGGAACGTAGATCCTTAGCCTTGCCTCGGCCAAAACTTCGCTTTTACCTGGATTCCACAGGCGTACGACGAGCGTGACATACGGTGGAGGGACGGGTTTTCCAGCGGCGACTTCTGGCGCGGCGCGGTGGAAAGGAAGACTGCCCTGCGTGAATTCCTCTACGTAATCGCCTTGCGAGAGGGAAGCCTGCGCAATTCCATCCCACGCAAAGGTCGACTGGTTCGGAATGTCGACGGTGTTCCCATATCGGTCAACGCTTGACGTCGAGACATCCATGTCCACGTAGGCGACATGTTGCGTTGAGCCGAGAAGTTCGCGCACAATCTCTGCTTCGAGCCACCCCGGTTCATTCTGATGGGTGCAGCCGGGAAGCGTCACGGAGAAGACAGCGTTGGAACCGGGCAGCGGCGCGAAGTTGGCCGTGCAGGAGTCTAAAGAGAACGTATGCTGCGGGCATCGATTCACGGGTGCAGTCCGGATGATGGCGAAACGCTCATCGAGTTGAACCGTTGCAGTCACGATGATAGGTTCGTCGTTAGGCGGAATGGCCGTTACCGTCAGCGAGGAGGAGAAGCCTGTTGCTGAATCCATCGTGCCGTAATCGACACTCCAGTGGACGGAGTCTTCATCGATGTTCACGGTGTTCACGATATCGAACGGGCCAACGATGTTGCCAGACCCATGATAGACATCGGCATCCGGAATGAGGGAATAGCGTCTCCGTAGCATCTCGATCTTCGGCCATTCGCCATCCCCACTGTCCAGCGAGCGCATCTGCTTTGACGCAATCGGATCGGAGAAGCGAGTGATAACTGTGGCTTGCTCGACAACTTGCTGCGAGATGTCGCCATTAGCGGCAATGATGCAGGTTCCGATAGCGGTCTGTCCCGTCCTCGGTGCAAAGGAAATGCGCATACGGCTTTTCCACAGCTCACCGGATGGCAGATCGGTTCCGTAGGGCGAGGATTGGAGATACAATTCGGTGTCCGTGCCGAATGGTAAGCGAATCTTGACGGAAGTGCCCGCAGTCGGAAGCATAAGGATGCTTATCCTATCCTCCCCAATCGTCCAGTTAAGCGTCGCGCTGCGCGTGGTGTAGACATCGACAAAAACGTCGAAATTAGAATCGGAAGCAACGGGAAGGATAGTCTGTTCGTAGGTGTCATCGAATCCGTTTCCGTTAGCATCATGAAAACTGCCGGAATACCCAATCTGCTCCCAGATGTCAGGCACACCGTTGTTGTTGGTGTCCGGTTCCACGGGCGTAAAGTCCTCGCTGACCACCGGATTCATATTGTTGGCGACCTCGAAAGCGTCGCTGAAGCTATCTCCATCTGTATCCGCCGTACGAGGATCGGTCTGGTTCTGGAACTCCTCAAGGTCGCTCAAGCCATCGCCGTCACGATCGAGGTCAGAATCGGCCACAAGTTTTTTTCCGTGCGTCCACTTCTCCCAGAGGTCGGGGATGCCGTCACCGTCAGTGTCGGTGGGATCGTCTTTCCAGAAATCGGGCAGCCCTGTGCGAGTCGAGATCGAGGATTGAGTTGAAATTGATGAATTTTCTGCCGATAGAGAAACGCTCTGAGATGTGGACTGATTTGTGTTAACCCCGTCTTTGGTATACGACACGTTGGCGAGGAAACCCAGACTTAACCCCATGCAGATGATCCCGATAGCAGACATCTTCCGCACCTTGGCGAAAAACTCCCTCACTGACGGGATCTTCATGAGGAAGATCACGCTCACAAGTGCCCATACGGGGATAATCCCTTCGCCGTTCATGTCATTACCTCACTAAAAAAACAGAGCTGAAGATCCCGGCTGTGTCAATGCCCATAGCGGTCAGCGTGGAGACAAGGGTGCGCGTCAACATAGTTTGACGCCCACAGGTGTCAGAAGACAGAATACAGGAGTCAGAAGTTGGAAATCAAGCACTTACGCGTATTTGGACGAAATAATTCATGTCCCTGCTCTTGCAACACCACAAAAAATGATAAAATTGTCCATAACATGTTGAGAATCAATGCTGTATTCTGACTCCTGACTTCTGTATT
>JBBQIY010000261.1:0-3576 GCA_038325415.1 Kiritimatiellia bacterium | reverse complement strand
GAGTCAGAAGTTGGAAATCAAGCACTTACGCGGAGTTAGACAAAATAACTCATGTCCCTGTTCTTGCGACACCATAGAAGAATGGCGAAACTGTGCGTAACATGTTGAGAATCAATGCTGTATTCTGACTCCTGACTTCTGTATTCTGGGTGGGATTCAACTAAATTGAATCCCACCCTGTTTCTACTGTTGAAAAATGAAACGGTAAAAGCTATTATGTTCATCTCTGTAAAACGGTAGCGTTGAGACCTTGCAGTTGCAAGTCTCGCTCTGTTTTTGCATGTGCAGGTTCTTCCGCAGAGTTTCTTTCCTCGTAAAACCGATTTGGGTGCCTCATGTCGACTCTACTCGAAGACTTGGAATACCAGCGCCGTGCCATCGACACGGCAACCCATATTTTGGACGGCCAGGTTAAGAACTCCTTTGACAACGCCAATTTCTTCGGCATTCAGGCAAACGTCACGGACTTAACGCCCGAACAGATTCACCGGAATAAGCTCCAGATCATCTCCAAGAACGGGATTTCAGTGGAAGAGGCGAAGCTCTGCCCCGACAACGACATCTGCATTGAAATGGAAACGGGCACAGGCAAGACCCTTGTCTATTTCCGCACCATTTATGAGCTGTATCAGCACCACCGGCTCACGAAATTCATCATTCTTGTGCCGTCCATCGCAATCAAGGAAGGTGCACTCTCCACGTTCGAATCGTTCAAGGAGCAGCTAGCCGAGCGCTATGGGTTCACACCCGCATACTTTGAGTACGACAGCGGCAAGTTATCGCGGTTGCGCCATTTCATTGAAGACACACAACCGCAGATCATGGTTATGACGATCCAGGCCATTATCAGCGATGACCGTATCATCAACCAGCAGGGCCGAGACGATTCATTCGATGGACTGACCTACCTCAAAGCCCTTGGGAAGTGCCAGCCTGTTGTCATCATGGATGAACCTCAGGAAGGCATGGACACCGATGCTGCCGTTGAAAAACTCAAGGACTTAAACCCCTTGGTCAAGTTGCGCTACTCTGCTTCATCAAGCTCCCCGATTTCTACGAAATCCCGACACCTTATG
Source organism: Kiritimatiellia bacterium (assembly GCA_038325415.1). Taxonomy (GTDB): domain Bacteria; phylum Verrucomicrobiota; class Kiritimatiellia; order RFP12; family UBA3636; genus JBBQIY01. The sequence continues at coordinate 2,500 of JBBQIY010000261.1, read as the reverse complement.
GTACCTACACGCCGGACTTCGGTCTTGTCCTGCGCTGTCCTTCGCTCAGCGCCACGGGAGGCCGCGAAAACTTTCACTTTGTCATTGAGACCAAGGGCACGAACGACCTCCACGATACCCATGCGCTGACTGAAGACGAGCGTCGCCGCATCGAGTGCGCCATGCGGCATTTCGATGCTATCGGCATCCGCACCGTCACCCCGCTTCCTTACAGCACCCCCCCATCAATGATCCGAGAACCGGATTGTGACGCCTACGTTGCCCCTGTCAAAAATTTCAAAACCGATTTCAAGGAAAGAGTTTGATATGACACAAGAATTATCGCCTTTTGAGAAAATCCGCCGCACAACATCTGTGGGCAACGAATTCTGGTCGAGCCGCGATTTTGCCGGCGTTCTCGGCTACACCGACTATCGCAATTTCGAGGCCGTGATTGAAAAAGCTCGGTCGCTGTTTCAATCCATTCACGAAATACTCTTAAGCCACGTTAAAATTCTGATGGAGAAAAGAGAAACGTAGATTAAGAGAATTATTCCGAGTCTACCCCCTCGGCGTTACGACTCAAATACTACTCCTGGTTTCGGATGAGGATTGATGCTTCCAGCGTAGTGAATGTTAGCTCCCCCAGGTGATGAGCTCCTCGCGATCATCGAAGTATTCGGTTCTATCCGCAAATATCTGGTAGGTTTCATGTCCTTTGCCTGCAATAAGGACCACATCGCCGTGGTGAGTGGCCATCAGCACGGAACGTCGTATGGCCGTCCGGCGATCCGGTTCCACGAGAACTGAGGACTCGCCGGTTTGTGTTTTTGCGGTCTCATACCCCGGAATTCCGGAGAGAATGTTCTCGATGATGGTTTCCGGATCTTCTGAGCGAGGGTTGTCCGATGTGACAATCGCGATGTCAGCCAGTCGTAAAGCGGCTTCGCCCATGAGCGGGCGCTTCCGGCGGTCGCGGTCGCCACCGGCTCCGAATACGATGATGAGGCGTCCTGTGGTGATTTCGCGCAAGGTTCTGAGAACATTCTCGATGGCATCTGGCGTATGCGCGTAATCGACAAAGAAGGAGGCTGGCGATGCCTTGATGGACACCCGTTCCAGTCGTCCGCGAACTGGTTCGGCACTGGAAAGCGAAATCATCGCCCGGTGCGGGTTGGTTCCATAGAGCAGTGCCATGGAAAATGCCGCCAGCAGATTGTGTATGTTGTGACGTCCCATGAGTTTAATGCGCATCCGCTCCGAAGCACCTGGATAAGTCAGCAGAAACTCGGAACCTGTGCTCATCAATTTTTCTTCAGAAAATCGTACGTTGGCATCGGGCGAGCAGCCGTAGGAAATGACTTGAGTGGGGTTTGAAGATTTCAGCTCGGCGAAAATTTGGCGTCCGTAGGGACAATCGATATTGATGGCGGAGGGTGCACGGTAGGGGATAAAGAGGGAGCGCTTGGCTTGGAAATAATTTTCCATCGTGCGATGGTAGTCGAGGTGATCCTGCGTCAAGTTGGTGAAGGCAAGCGCGGCAAATTGTGTCCCTTCCATGCGGCGTTGGTCGATGGCATGAGAGGAAACCTCCATGACGGCGGCCTTGCACCCGTTGGATAGCATTTCTGCGAAAAGCGCTTGGAGTTCGAGAGGACCCGGGGTCGTATTCGTTGCGGGTATTTCTGGGGCTTCCTGTGGTTTCCTGAGTCGCAGTGAATCGAGAACCGTATGTTTGGGCGGGGGAGCCGTGATGTTGGATATTGTGGAGACGAGTCCGGAAGGCTTGCCGCAGTCGTTAAGGATTTTCCGCATGAGCATGGCGGTGGTGGTCTTGCCGTTCGTGCCGGTGATCCCAAAAACATCGAGTGATTGCGACGGGTTGTCGAATTCGATACACGCGAGTCGGGCGATCTCGGCTCGTGTGTCGACAACGGTGCGCCATTGAACTTCTGGCGGAATGCCAGAGTCGGGACGAGCAGCCTCCGAAACGATTTCAGCGGCTCCCGCACGAATGGCGGCTTCGACGAATTTCAGGCCATCGTTGACAGCGCCGCGAATGGCGACGAATGTATCTCCCGGCTTGACGAGACGTGAATCGCTTTTAACGGGTGGTTGCTTTTGGGGGTGCATGGGCAAGAAAATAGCGAAACAACACGCCTAGCCGTTAGCGCGACGAAGAACGTCATAGCTCTCGGCCAGATCAATCAGCGGATCCTGAAAATGGGTATCATGCTCCACAAAAACCCAGCCGTTGTAGTTTTTGGTTTTGAGGGTTCTGATCACCTCGGCATTGTCCTGTCCGATATTTCCCTTCCCGAGTGTGGTGAAATAGCCGCAGTCAAACCATTTCGGGTTATTGATGGGATTGGCCGTGCCGTTCGATTTCCAGTCCTTCACGTGGATTACATTCAAGCGAGAGCTATAGTGGCTGATGATCTCAAGCACATCTCCGCCTGCCGCTGCCAAATGCCCCGTGTCTAGGACGAGTCCGCATTGCGGGCATCGCGCAAGAAACGTT
>JBBQIY010000260.1:0-3591 GCA_038325415.1 Kiritimatiellia bacterium | reverse complement strand
CCGTTTCACCTCCCCAAACGCCAAAATGCTACCCCTTTTACTGGGAACGACCTCAAGACCCCGCCGATGCAGGAAGCCTAAGTTTATATCGCCGCACTCCGCACGTCACGTTATGTTGCGTACTTCAGGAGGAACTATCATCAGAACTACAGTAATATGGCTGTAAAGTAAGGTTACGCAACATAATGCCGCTCGCAACATAAGTCGCGAGCTTTGTCGCGTTATGTCGAGAAAGATCCTCGCTATTCCTAAGCCCCCCCTTTTTCAGATCGGTCAGCTCTGTCGGATCAGTCGGATCGGTCGGATCGGTCAGATCGGTCAGACCTGTCAGATCCCTCTCTGATCCTCGTAGAAACAGAAACTACAATGATAATACAGAGCAATAGAATGCTTTCAAAAAGGAAGACAAACCCAAGTTTTTATCGTACAGTACACGTCAATGCAACGCACAAGAGAATTCATTCCTTCAGGCTCTAACATGAATACAGAGAAATCACACAAACACAGAGCGCCAGATAATGCAATACAGAATTGAAATTCCCGCTGTCAACCAGTCGCCAGATCAACTCACTGAGCGTCTTGAACGCTTTGCCGTCCGCTACAGGAGGGTGATCGAAGCGGGGCATGGAATATGCCTGACGGACAACGCTCTGGGCAAGATCGCCTTTCAGGGTCACGAATTGATTGAGCACCTTGAGTTGCCCGTACTCCCAGGCAGGATTATGGCTCACGTCAACACCTTCCACACGCAGAAAGAGCTTCATGAGATTCTGGACGCATACGTTCGTCAGGGTGTGGACGAGCTACTGGTTGTCTCGGGTGACGGCTCGGCCCGTCAGTCGCGGCTGAAGCCGTCCGACGTCAATGCGCCCGGCGTCATGACCGTGACCTCTGTGGAATTGCTCGCCTATTTACGAAAAGTATACGGTTCAAGTTTCAGGTATGGCGTAGTGTTCAACCCCTATGAGCCCCCAGAGCACGAACAGGAAAAACTCAAGCACAAACTGGCCGCTGGAGCCGAATTCATCATCACGCAGCCGGTACTAGAACCGACGCCCGTCCTTGATGAACTAAGCCGGATTCCCAATGTGCCGCTCTATATCGAAGCGTGGATGTCATCAAACATCAGCCTGTTGAGCCAATGCGTCGGATACGAGTTGCCGACTCAGGCCACCTTCGATCCAATGGAGACGCTCCGTCGACTTCGACTCGCCTATCCGCAATCCGACCTCTATCTGGCGCTTCTCAATTTCAAGACGCAGTTCGATCAACTTGTCAGTCACTAGCCGCTAGTGGTTAGTCGCTAGTTTTCTGATCCCTGAACCCCGAACCCTTTGAGTCGCGAGTCCCCTGAACCCCGAACCCTGAACCCTTTCTACCTGAATAGTACAAACAAACAGCCAAGAGGTGAAAATGAGTTTCCATAACCTAAAAATCATCGGTGAAAGAATCAACCCCGGATTTAAGAGTACACGCGAGATGTTCGCGAAGCGCGACATCCCTGCGCTCGCCACGTTGGCTGCCGACCAAGTCGCCAAGGGCGCCACTTATTTGAATATTAACGTGGGCGATCTGGCAGAATCCGAACCGGATTTCTTATCAAAACTCGTCACCACTATTCAAGAGACGGTGAAAGTACCTTTGTCTTTCGACTACCCGAATGCCATCGTACAAAAGCGATGCTTGTCAATCTACTCATACGACACGGCGGGTGGCAAGCCTTTCGTCAACTCCATCAGCGAACTGCGCTGGGAGATGTGCGAAGTCCTAAAGTTGTTCCCATGCCGAGTCATTCTCATGGCTTCCGAACGCAACGTGAACGGCGAGAAGGTTGCCAACCACACCGCCGACGAAGTCTACACAACCGCGCTCAGAATGGCTCGCCGCCTCCTTGCTGAAAACCCGTCGATGACCCTCGACGATCTGTACATCGACGTCTCGGTCGTTCCAGTAGCCGCTGACATGGAGGGGCTCACCAGAATGGCCATCGAAGCAATCCGCAAGATCGGCGCGTCGACAGAGTTAAAAGGCGTGCACATGTCCGTGGGCTTAACAAACCTGAGCGTCATGCTACCGGCCAAGACGCCGGATGGCTTACCGCTTAAGGAACTGCTGGAGTCGGCATTCCTAACCAACACCGTACCCTACGGACTTGACACAATACTCGGTACTTCGGGGCGCAATTATCAGATGCTGTCAGGCGACAACCCTGTGCTGAAGGGCTTCAATGAATCGCTCCTGCTTTCGGACGTTGAAGCCATCATGCGGATTCAAGAACTTTACATGTGAACGTGATGAAAATACAAGTCGACCACTATTTTGACGGCCTATCGTTGCATGACAACGGCCCGTACATCATCGTTATTGAAAACGACACTTACCGTACGATTGCCCGTGGAACGGATCCGACGGCAGATCAACACGCCAGCTTTTTGATGCCAACGGCTGTGGAGTCGCACGCCCATCTTTTCCTCGACGGCGACGAGCTTGACCCCGCCAAGCGCAGCGACTATCTGAAACTTCCACGAGAACAACTGCTCGAATGCGGCCGATCCAATGTCGAGCGCTACCGCCAGGCAGGCATCACCGTCATCCGTGATGCGGGCGATGTTCACGGAATCAATCACGAACTCCGCAACCTTTTCGCAGGTTCGGGAATGCAAATCATTTCCGCCGGATCGGGACTCCGTAAGGCCAAACGCTACGGTTCCTTCTTTGCAAACGAAATCGAAGCTTACGAATCACCCACAGTGGCCGTCAAAACACTCGCAAAGGATTCCGATGAAATCAAGATCGTTTTAACAGGCATCATCGACTTCGAAAACGGAGTCGTGAAAGGTTTACCACAATTCACACCCCAAGAGGCAACTGAAATTGTCAATACCGCACACGGTTTAGGATTAAAAACCTTCGCGCATTGCAGTGGACTTGAAGGCCTTCGGGTCGCCGTCGAGGCAGGCGTTGATTCCATTGAGCACGGATTCTTTATGACCCGTGAAATCCTCGATATCATGGCCGCAAAGCAGATCGCTTGGACTCCGACGCTTCTGCCCGTGTATTTCCACCAGATGCATCCCGAGTATTGCGGATGGAGCGCCAACGCCGTCGATAGGCTGAAAAGCATTTTGGACAACCATGCCGCGATGCTCGTGCAAGCCGAATCGATGGGCATCGACATCTTGGCCGGATCCGATGCCGGTAGCTACGGTGTGCGGCATGCCGACGGCCTTTTCACCGAGATGGCCTTACTACGACAAACCGGCCTCCGCGTGGAGACGGTTCTGCGCAGTACGACGACGACCCCCCGTGCCCATCTCGGTCTGCCACCGCTCACCGTGGCACCTGGCAACGTGGCAGAGTTCATCCTGCATAACATGAGCGTTGACGCATTGCTGAACAATTTAAACGTCTAACGGCGAGAACGAACTCAGCCGCAAGGTCTATCAGACCCATCAGATCAGCTAGATCGGTCAGACCCTTTAATGGCATGCGATACGTTTCATAGCTATTGTTTTATAAATCGTATTATTAAAAAGTCAGAAAAACAACACCAATTTTTGTGTAAATTTTCGATTTTTTCTATTGACATAG
>JBBQIY010000259.1:0-3602 GCA_038325415.1 Kiritimatiellia bacterium | reverse complement strand
GCGACACCATAGAAGAATGGCGAAACTGTGCGTAACATGTTGAGAATCAATGCTGTATTCTGACTCCTGACTTCTGGGTTCTGGGTGGGATTCAACTAAATTGAATCCCACCCATGCTTTTGTGTGCGCTTCAACAGAATTGAAGCGCACAGCAGTTAGCCCTTAGAATCGCGGGAGCCGCGATTACTATTTCTTGTCTTTGGTATTGTGCCCAATGACACCGCCTGAGACGCCGCCCAAGGCTCCGCCCAAAACTGCACCTTTCGTGCCGCCTACGACTGCACCGACGGCAGCGCCACCGCCCGTTCCGATCACAGCACCTCGCTCGGTTCGATCAAGTTTGTCCCATGTTGCGCATGACGATACGCCTAAGGCCACGAGAAGGGCAGTTAGAAGCTTGAACGCTGTATGATAATTTTTTTTCATAATATCCTCTTAGTTAATGTAATCCTTAATCACCCTTAATACTAGGTAAACAGGAGCTGAGATGATATGGGGTGTAACCCTATCTTGGATGTCATTTTTCCTGATTCCAGATCATTTCTGTACCGGATGGCGGATTGTGGAAGGGTTTCCCGCAGTCTTCCATACGATTGTCCCAGATGAAGTTGCGATCGATGTCATCCAAGATTCGCGAGAGTTCGGGATAATGCGTTGAATACGGGGGCTTGGTGATGTCCACGTTGACGGAGATCTTATTGACGATTTCTTGATTTTCAGTGAGCTGTTTGATCCAGCGCTCGCGTCCCCATGGCGAAAAACTGATGCCGATGTCGCACTCACGAATTGTGTTGGCATAGATCACGTTGTGGCTGCCACCGTGAATCTGGACGGCACCGAAGTTCGGACGCGAGGCGTTAATAAACGTGTTGTCGTGGACAATCATTCCCGAGATCGTATCATCAAACCGTATGGCATTTTGTCCACAAGGCGCACCCCCCGGATTGCCGATATTGGTGAACGTGTTGTAACGAAAAATACAGCGTCGATACGAGGGATCGCCCCACATGTCGACCGCACCTTGGTCGTCGGACTCTAGCACGACATCGTGGATGTTGTTGCTTTCGATGATATGATCGTTGCCTTCGATACGCATGGCGCTTGAAGGCATATTGAAGAATTCGTTGTGGCAGATAACCGCTCCCACGCCGTTCATGACCACACCAGGGGTATAGGTTCTGGTGAATTGACCGACCTTCGAAAAGGTGTTGCCATGGATTCGAATGTTACCCGATTGCAGTGTTTTTCGGTTTCCGGCTTCGGTATCCACCGCGCCGTTTCCAATATTTGTAAACGCGGAATCCCAGAGCGTGAAGGCGTCGCATCCATTGGCCACAAGCGCAGTACCGCCGATGCCGCAGAAGTCGCATCCGCTGAAGGTGACGTGGGTCGCTTGATGAACACTCACAGCATCGGATCGTGAATTGCGGAACGAGATGCCGCGAAATTCAATATGATGCGCATCGCGGATCTCAACAAGCGGCGTTTCAAGCGCGGTAAGCGTCAAGTATGCGAATGCCACACCTGCGAGGGGCATGACGTAAAGCTTCCCGTTTGCCGCGTCATAAAACCACTCACCGGGCGCATCCAGTTCTTCAAGCAAATTGAAAACGTAGAAAGAAGGCGTTTTCCCAAGTCCATAATTGTGATTCTTGAGGAGCTTAACGGCATAGTTGGTGTTGGTTTCGATGAATTCGACCGGAAGCGCGGCATCTGCCCAGGTGTACATCCAGTATCCATGTGCCATTGGCGACTTGGCCGACATCCATCGCTTAGCCCGCTCGCCCTCAAGGGGAATCCACCCTGTGGCGAGATCCGCTTCGTTTGTGGATTGGAGAAACCCTTCGTTCGGCCATCGTGCAGGACGCATCAAATCCTTGTCGTCAGCCGACAGCATTAAAATCGATCTGCCCGGCTCGCCAACACCAAAAGATTTCTGATCGGCAGGTTTCGGCGAAACATCTGAAAGGTCAGCGACTAAGACGCGACTCCGTGCTTCCTCAGGGAGCAAGGCCAGCGTCGCCGTGTCAGTGACCTTCGTAAAGCGATTCCATTTGATTTGAATCCCGCCATCGAGAACGACGGCGCCATCGCCTGGCTTGGCTGCATAGACAACGCCACTAACGTCCGTTGCCGAGTCATTGGAATCGAGAGAAAACGTGGACGTCCTCGTATAGCGGCCTGAAGAGAGGATGACGGCAACGCCGTCCTTAAACCCATCGGCTCGCAGTTTACGGATTGCATCGCGGGCGCGTTCAAGCGATGCGAAGGGTTCGGCTTCCTCTCCGGTGTTCGCATCATTGCCCAGCGTTGAGATATAGAACCGCTTGTCAGGAAGTGGGGCATCGGTCGCTCCTTCTAGAGTACAAGCGAATTTCTTGAAGCCTTGCACTTCATTGCGCATCTTCATGAATGTCGGCGCATCAGGACTTTGCAGCAACCTCTCAAGTCGGTCACGATCCCCGACTTTATCGGCGGCAATGATCCGATGGACGATATCGATGGTTTCGTCGTTCATGATTTGCTCCCATTTTCGGTTCGCTTCCGTGGTGTTGTTTTCCTGACTCAGCAGAGCTTGCAGGCCAAGAAATTCGGCACGGTCGAACGGTGTGGCAAGATTCTGCTCGTAGTGGACTGTTGCAAAGCAAGCCTTGATTTCGGCCTCACTCAAGGCGCGGTCGTAAACGGTGAATTCGGCGAAGTCCATGAGCATTGAGCCGACGCCGAAGTCTGTGTATCCGATGCTGAGCGGTGCTTTCGGAGGGAGAGCTGGCGCAATATCGTCCTTGGACTCTGCCACGACTCTGCCATCGACGTATAGTCGGATAGTGCCGAGCTCATTTGAGGGATTGCGGCTCCACGAACCCACGACCCAATGCCATGTGGAGGTGGAGAGCCCTTGGGTTGAGGTGACGGAGACGGATCCTTCTGGACGACCGATTTCAAAGACAGGTCTGAAATGGTTTTTTTCTTGGATCGTGAGGCGCCATCCATCGTAGTAGCCAGAGCCGCAGTTGGCAATCATACCATTGGGCCAACTTCTGCCGAGTGCTTGACGACCGAAGGCGATGGGTCTCACCCAGGCGTAAACCGTGAAGGCGTTGGTCAGGACAATTTCCTGGGTGGACATCGACGCCTCGTCGAGGCGTATCCCACCCTTGTCGTATCCGGCTTCAGGCGTTCCACGCGTGACTTTCATCTCGGGATGAGATCCTACCCAATTTGTGGCGGTTCCCGTCTTGTCGAAGACGTAGCGGCAAACGGGAGCATCTGCGAATGCGTTTGTCGACAAGACCGCGAAGGATAAAAGTACGGCGATGGTGGTGAGCGGTGTTTTCATATTAGGTGTTGCGGATCGTCAGATCGGTCGGATCAGTCAGATCGGTCGGATCTGTCGGATCATGGAGTTCCTGCTGCGAGGGAATCTCACGTATGAGCGTTGATCTGTCCAGCGACCGATTTTAGGCAGAGCATCTCATTTCCTGCCGGTATGGTAGCACAGGCGTTTTGCAAGGGGGAGGTCGGCGCAACCCGATAGTCCGTCCAGCCGTCCGCCGTAGGTTCGCATCCGAATGCAATAATGGGCAGAAGCGCGGCAGGGC
>JBBQIY010000258.1:0-3614 GCA_038325415.1 Kiritimatiellia bacterium | reverse complement strand
GGTGACAATGCAACGGTAAAAGTTGCAGAGTCCGCGCTGACCTGTACTCTCCTGCCACCCTTGCTTCCGAACGGAACGACCGAGAGCACGTGGACGGTATTCAATGCGGGAAAAACGCCTTTGGAGGCTGTGCTCAAGGTCGAAGGTGTTAGCTCACGTCCGCTCACCGTGCTGACGGATTCGCAATCGCTGACCGTCGCGCCCGGGGAACGGCAGACCGTGCAAGTTCGCCTGGCTTTAGAGGGCGAGCCCGCTATCCTGATACCGCGATGGTGGCATGTGTTTACTCAACTGGATCCGACGGCGTTGGCGGCGATGGAGGCGAAAGATTTCGCCAGCATTCCTTCTCAACTGCCTGGAATTGCCAAGCCGAGTTTGCCCTCCCGCGTCTGGACTGCCGACGGCCAAATTGATTTGGCCTCCCTGTCGACAGGATTCCGCGAAAAAACAGCCGCCTTGGCTTTTGCAGAAATTGAAGTGCGAGACGATATGAAACTCGCTTTCACAGCGGCTGCCGACTGGTGGATGCGCTGGTATGTCAACGGCGAGATGGTTTATGATACCTTCGAAAAAGGCAACGGGGGTCCCATTTCCTTAGATGCCCACCCCTTCAGCTTACCCTTGAAGAAAGGCCGCAATATCATTGCTGTCCAAGTACTTAGTGGCACGGCAGGATTTAAACTGGCCTTCGGCGGGGAAGCCGTACGTCAAACAACCCTCTCCGGCGGGGTGCCACCAGACCGGATTCTGGCGAAGCTTCTCGTTGACAAGCAAGTTGTTGCCCAACAGTCGGTAGGCCTTGACTTCCTCCCTGCGTTACCCCGCTTCGACGACCTGAAAGCCTCTGCGCCCCTGTCTGAGTGGATCACTCGTGAACCTTTCGCTGTTTTGGATCACACAACGCTAAAGAACTTTCATGAAGCCTATCCCGATTCCAGTCGCTGGTATCAGGGCGAAAAAGATGTGTCCGCAGTTGCTTGGTTGCGCGATGCGGAAACCACGCTCGACCTGCTGGTCGCAGTGCGTGACGATCTTGACTGGAACTCGACGGCCAAACAGTCGGTTCAGGATGCTTCTGCGGCTTTTGACGGCGTGCGCATGGAACTCTTCGGACAAAATAGGCTCACGCCCATCCAGTCTTGGCTGATTCGCCCGACTCAGGACGGCGCCCCCCAGATCCTGGCTGCAGGGCAGATGAAAGGAGCAAAAATTGATGTTCAGCGACTCCCCAATCCCGTGCATGATTTACGGATCGTATACCGCATCAACTTCCCAGCACCCTCCGCAGCGGCAGCGGTGAGACTGACTGTTTTCGATGCCGATGTTGGGATTCTTAAACAGACCCTAACCAGTCCCGTCCAAGCGATTGTGAGGCCAAAATAATCGCGATTGCAATGGTCTTATGTGGTGTACGAATGTAGCATCTTTCCCGAGCACTATTTTTTAGACCAACCTTTTTTTAGGCCCAAGCAGACGCGAGGAGCTTGACGATTTGAGCAATCTCATTTTCCTTCAATGCCGCGTAGCCGATGACGACGGTGTTGCGCGGAATGACGGTGTCGGTTCGTTCGGCGTATTCTGAAACACCCGTGAGGCGAATGCCTTCTCTTGCAGCACGGGCTTTCATGCCCTTCTCTCCTGGACCACCGCTGAGCGTGACGAGCAAATGCAAGCCTATGTTCGATCCGCTGATGCGAACGCGCGTACCGAAGGCCGCTTTGAGAAGCGTTATGAGCAGGTCACGTCGCTTCCGGCACAGCGTACGCACACGGTTTAGGTGACGAACAAGATGTCCGCCCGCAATGAACTCGGCAAGTGTGAGTTGTTCGAAGACCGAGACCGTGCAGGAATAGCCATCAAAGCGGCGACGATATTCTTGAAGGAGCATTTCAGGTAGTACCATGTAGGCGATGCGAACCGAGGGTGCAATTGAGCGTGACATGGTTCCGATGTAAATAACCTTTTCGCTGGAGGTGAGTCCTGATAGCGAGGGGATCGGTCTTCCCGAGTAACGGAATTCACTATCGTAATCATCCTCGATGATGTACCGGCCAGCTTTTTCTTCGGCCCACGCGATGAGCTCGAGTCGTCGACCAACAGGCATGGTCGTTCCCATGGGAAATTGATGCGTTGGTGTAATGTAGGCAATATCGGCGGCGCTGCTCCTCAATAAATCCGGCCTCATGCCAGACGCATCCATGCCGAGCAGGGTGTAGGGAACGCGATTGTTTTCAAGGATACGTCTGTTTTTTACGTAACCTGGATCTTCGAGCGCATACATAGCGTCCGGTCCGGTGATTTTGGTGAGAAGGCTGAGTAGGTATTCCATTCCAGCGCCAATCACCATTTGCGAAGCCACTGCGTTAACGGCTCGAAATTCACGCAGATGTTCCATCAGGACGTCGCGTAAAACACGCTCGCCCTGTGCTTCTCCGGGAGCCAGTAGGGATTTCCCACGTGTCATCACTTTTTTGGTTAACTTCGCCCACGTGGCAAACGGAAAAACGTCAGGATCAACAAGACTTGTGCGTAGGTCGTATTTGAAGTCAGAAGCAGGTGAGGGGTTAAGAGCGGATGAGCGGATGGGTTCAGGCTTGAGGGATTTTACAGATTTGGGAATTTCGATAACAAAGAATCCGCTCCGTGGCCGCGATTCGATGTAGCCTTCGTCGACAAGCATCTGGTACGCACCATCAACGGTATTGACGCTGAGCTGCAAATGTTCGCCGAGCATACGCTTCGAAGGTAGGCGTTCACCGGGCTTGATATGCCCGGAGGCAATTTCATCCGCCAACTTTTTATAAAGTTGGTGGTAGAGCGGCTTAGAGCCAGAAAAGGTAAGGGTGAGAGCATCCATTAGAAGTCGCTAGTGGCTAGTCGCTAGTCGCTAGTAAAAAAAAATGTCGATCAAGAAGATGTGAGTTGTGAGTTTTGAGAAGGAGGAGGTTGCCTGAAGCCGTGTCAGGATTGGCTAGCGACTAGCTACTTCTCCAAAACTGATCCCATTAAAAAGACTAAAACTGAGTGTTGTGGTGGTATCAAAACGGAGTATAATACTTGTCCTGTTTAAAAGAAGCAAGTCTGATGTTCAGGTGAGAGCGGCCCATGGGTCGCCGTAAAAAGAAAGAGGAATTGATATGGCAAAGAAAACAAGGAAGATCGTCAACACAGAAAAGACCGAAAACCGCGCCGAGCTCAACCGCAATCTTGCGCAGATGCTCAAGGGCGGCGTGATCATGGACGTGACCAATGCCGAGCAGGCAAAGATCGCAGAAGAGGCTGGCGCGGTCGCGGTAATGGCTCTGGAGCGCGTTCCGTCGGACATCCGTAGGGATGGCGGTGTGGCACGCATGAGCGATCCGCAGATGATTGTCGAAATTCAAGCAGCGGTGTCGATCCCTGTGATGGCGAAGGCGCGTATCGGGCACATCGCGGAAGCACGAATACTTGAAGCCCTCGAGATCGACTACATCGATGAGAGCGAGGTGCTGACACCGGCGGATGACGAGTTCCACTTGGACAAGCATGCGTTCTCGGTGCCGTTCGTTTGCGGATGCCGCAACATCGGCGAAGCCCTTCGTCGGATCGGTGAGGGCGCGGTCATGATTCGCACC